>CALATT010000062.1 GCA_937891905.1 uncultured Bacteroidales bacterium
TACCGCTTTGATACGCTATACGGCCATCTTTCTAACCGTTCAATGGTTCGAGGCGAAGACCTGCCTGAATACGCACAGTACATCAATGACTTGGAGAAGCGTAAGAATCCGTTCTTCGTTGTCAGTCCTAAGGAGTTCAATCGTCGCATCACGGTGTCTAAGTTGCGCTCATTCATTGAGACGAACAATATAGACATACTGGGCATCGACGGCATCAGCTATCTAACAGACGAGCGTATGCGCCGCGGCGACAATCGAACCACACAGCTCACGAACATCTCGGAAGATTTGATGGACCTGAGTATTGAGCTAAAGGTGCCTATCATTGTCGTTGCTCAGTCTAATCGTGAAGGTGCAAAAGAGGACGCCGCTCCTGGTCTGGAGAATATCAGAGATTCTGACGGTATTGCTTATAACTGCTCCGTAGCCATCAGCGCAAGACAGAAGGACGCGAAGATGGAAATCAATATACAGAAGAACAGAAACGGTGTGACAGGTGACAAACTCAGCTATCTGTGGGATATTGACACAGGTAGATTCACATTTGTAGAGAACGAGGATGATGATACAGATCATTCATCTTCTCACGTGAGCAAGTCTGAAGACAATGACACACCTCCTTGGTCTACTCAGTCCGCTCCTCAGTATAAGGACGGAACGGAGGTATTCTAAATGTTCTATGTAAAAGGCGCTCCTATACTTGCTGATGAGTTGCAGGTACTATACAAGCTACGGGATGACTGTACGCTGGCAGGAATGAATCTGTTTCACAGGTTTCGTCTGTCAGGTACGACCGATATAATGACGACATGCCCGTTCCACAAGGGAGGACAGGAAAGAAAGCCCTCTTTTGGTATTTCAAAAGTAGACGGTACATGCCACTGTTTTGCTTGCGGCTGGGTCGGAAGTCTGCCTGAAATGATTTCAGCTGTATTTGGCTACGACGACAACGGCTCTTACGGCGAGAAGTGGCTGTCTCGCAACTTTTTGGCTCTTAGTGTAGAATTACGCAAACCCTTAGAAATTAACATGAGTCGCGGGAGCTCGCGGACTGTCGCAAAGGCTGCGGGCTTTACAGAGCAAGAGCTTGACTCCTACAGGTATATTCATCCATATATGTACGAAAGAGGTATGACAGATGAACTTATTGAAGAATTCGATATTGGCTATGATGTGCGGACTACTTCGCTTACTTTCCCTTGTTATTACGCTGATGGCACTCCCGCTTTTATTGCTCGACGGTCTGTTAAGACGAAGTATTTCAACTATCCAGAAGATGTTGAAAAACCCGTTTACGGAGCTGAAAGATTCTATAGAAAGGAGTACGAATTCGCGGTAATATGCGAAAGTATATTCAATGCTCTCACCTGCTGGAAGTGGGGACTACCTGCCGTAGCTCTTCTCGGCACGGGTGCAAGAGAGCAGTACGAGATACTCAGAAATATGCCTGTAAGAAAGTTTATCTTAGGTTTAGACCCAGACGAAGCCGGCAGAAAAGGTTCAAAGAAGTTGAGAGATGCCCTTGGAAGAAGTAAGATAATCACTGAATTTGACATTCCGGAAGGCTATGACTTGAACGATTTAGACGAAAAAGTGTTAGAGCTGAAAGAATTTTTCTAGCACTTTTTTCTTACATTTTTACTTTACAAAGTTATAATTGTGTAGTACAATAACACCGAAGGCTTTCATATGCCTCACTACCAAAACTTTACAAATGATTGGAGGAAAATTAAATGGCAACTACCAAGGGTAGTATCGTCGGTAGGGAAGTGTATGACAAGCGAGCTGGAGTCATGGGCAAAGTGCTCAAGGAGGACGGTTTATCGCTTGTCATTGAATTTTCGACCGCCGAAGGAACTACCACCAAAACCATCACCCCCGCCACCTTTAAGAGGTGGTATCGCTTGCTCGATCCCGAGCCTGCGGAAGAGGCTCCTGCTCCTGTAGAGGAGAAGAAAGATCGCGGTGCTGTTCCTGAAGACCAGAAGGGCGCAGTAGGCGTCGGAGGTGTGCTTTGCAACTTGTTCTTGACTACAGTTAAGAACTCTGCCAACCAGGACCTGGAGATTACAGGTACCAAGGACAAGAGAAATGTTGTTGTCAAGTACAATGGTCGGAATGTATTCGAGATTACGGTGTGCAAACGCCGGCTGGTCGTGATGTGTCATCCTAAGTCTCTCGCTCCTGCCAATGTAGCACAGGTTACGAAGCAGTATCCCAAGGAATTTGGGTGGCCGCTGTCTGCAAAGTTCGTATTCACAGACGACGCTCAGCTTCCGCTGATGCGCTCTATTATCAATGACGGTTTGTTCTACAGACAGATTGTTGATAGGGAGAAAGAGTAATGGGTTGGGCGTCCGACGCATTATTTAGAAATCTGGGTATTAACCCTAATTATCGGTATACTGCTATTAAGATGCCGAGAAGAACTAAGGAGGATAACTACATGAACAATCTTCGCGACATTCCCCAGCCTGCTGACCTCGTTAAGGTGTGTGATGACCGCCACATTCTGGGTCAGACAGATAAGGCCATCAAGGTTCGTATCGGACAAACCTTGTATGGCGAGCCCATTACAACTTTCTATCCCAAGTCTATGTGCCAGATTCGCCCCAAGGTGGGCGGCGGCTATGATGTGTTTGTTCCCAAGTGGGTCAACCGTGACCGCAAGTGTGCGGTAGGCGAGTTTGACGCCGCAGTTCAGCCGGGTTTTTCCCCGTTGCCCTTTTAACCAATAAATTTAACATTTCGAAAGGAGACCCCACATGGCGAGAGTAAGCTATGAAGATTCTGAAAAGTATTTCAGCGGAAGCGGTAGTGACTGGTTCCAGCTGAAGAACGATGGAGATGTCGCAAGAGTTCAGTTCATGCTGAACAACATTGACGACATTCCCATTTTCTCTACTCACCGCGTAAAGATCGGTGATAAGGAGCGTTATGTAGACTGTCTGCGTAACCCCAACGATCCTATTGATGCGTGTCCGTTCTGCGCCGAAGGTATGCCTGCTAAGGCAGTTCGTTTCATCATCATGTATCAGCATGACGACAACAAGGTCAAGATTTGGGAGCGTGGCCGCCAGTTTATCTCCAAGCTCCAGGGCCTCATCAATCGTTACAACCCTCTGGAAGAGAAGGTGTTCGAGGTTGAGCGTCACGGTAAGGCTGGTGACACAGGCACAAAGTATGAGATCTATCCTCTGGACGGCGTAGAGCCTGTCAATATGGATGAGGTAGAAATGCCTGAGCTGGAAGGCACTCTCATTCTGCAGAAGACCTTCGAGGAGATGGAGTATTTCCTGGACAACGGCAGCTTCCCCGACGATAATGATGACGCTCCTGTTCGTCGTCGTGGTGCAGAAGCACCGGCTCGTCGTACTGTAACTCCCGCTCGTCGCACTCCTGCATCTGATGCCGGTACGCCTCGTAGACGCTCCACTCCTGAACAGTCACCGGAGGAAGAGCCTGCACCTCGTTCCAGAGCATCTCGTAGAGGAGGAGCCAACGGATCTGAGGTATTCTGATGGCAGGGCTGTTAAAGAGCCTTCCTCCAAGATCAACTCGTAAGGCGGATGCCGCCGCTGTCTCAAAGGCTTCCAAGGCAGTGGCGGCTACGCCCATCGTCAAAGGCGGAAAAAGCGTGTACGACAGAATCTCTACTATTGTAGCGATTGTCAACACCAAGCTAGGCAAGTACGCCCAGAAGTACGAGTTGCTACGAGACGAGGAAGCTGTCAGAGACTATTTTAACGCCATAGCCGAATATGGCAAAGGCGCAATCGACACAGAGACAGACTCTCTTGATCCTATCACTGCTACTCTTGCAGGTGTCTGTCTTTATGTCCCGGGTCGTAAAGCGGCCTATATTCCTATGCATCATGTCAGTTATGTAACAGGTGTCGAGTCTGCCAATCAGGTTTCTGATGAAGTTGTGCGCCAGTGTCTGGAGAAGTGCTCTGCTGTTAAGTGGGTGTTTCATAACGCCAAGTTTGATATCCGAGTATGTAAGAACCAGTTAGGCGTAGAGCTTAAGGCATGGTGGGACACTCAGTTGGCCGGAAGCTGTCTGAATGAGAACGAGTCTCACAGGTTGAAGGATCTGCACATGAAATACTGTGATTCTCAGGACGACGAGTCGTTGACCTACGATAAGTTGTTTGAAGGTATTCCTTTCACCTATATTCCTATTACTACCGGCTATCTGTACGCCGCAGGCGACGCTGTCAAGACATGGGAACTCATGGAATTCCAGCAAAAGTATCTCACAGAAGAGAAACTGCCTGGCCCCTACTATGTTTTCAGGAACATTGAAATGCCTATCATTCCTGTGGTCGCTGCCATGGAAGATCGTGGCATCTGCCTGGATACAGAGTTTGCCGCTGAACTGTCTGTGAAGTATAACGCACAGATGAAGGAGCGGGAACAGCGCATTTATGAGGTCTTGGATATGTACAAGAACGAAATTGATGCGTATAAGCAAGCCAACCCGAACAATATCTTGTCTGATCCTATTGGCATCGGAAGTCCTAAACAGTTGGCCATCGTGCTCTATGATATCTTAGGACTACAGTCTCCGGACAAGGAGAAGCCTAGAGGAACAGGCGAAGAGATTCTGTCCAGACTAGACACACCTCTTTCTAAAGCTATTCTTGACTATCGGGAGACTTCCAAGCTTCTGTCCACCTATGTAGATAAGATGCCTGGTATCCTTAACTCCAAGACAGGAAAGATTCATTGTAGCTTCCACCAGTACGGCGCCGCAACTGGACGATTCAGTTCCAGTGACCCGAATATGCAGAACATTCCTTCTCATAACAAGGAGATTCGTAAAATGTTCCGAGGTGAGCCTGGATTTGTTCTCATATCTAGCGACTTTTCTCAGCAAGAGCCTCGTACGCTAGCACACATGAGTCAGGACGAGCACATGATTCAGGCCTATATCGACGGAAAAGATATTTATGCATGGATCGCAGAGAAGATCTACAAGGTGCCCTATGAGGAGTGTAAGGAGTTCAGACCTGACGGTACTAGAAACCCTGAAGGTAAGAAACGCCGCGACTCTGTCAAGAGTATCATCCTTGGTATCATGTACGGTCGAGGAGCCAAAGCTATCGCAGAACAGCTGAATTGCTCAACTAAAGAAGCTCAGAAGATCGTGGATCAGTTCTACGACTCCTTCCCCAAGGTTAAGAAGTGGATGGACTCCGTGTTGAACGGCGCTCGTCGATATGGTTTTGTAGAAACCGCTTGGGGCAGAAAGCGTAGACTTCCTGATGTTCAGCTATCCAAATATGAGTTTGAACTGCTGTCTGGTGGCCCTTCTACTTTCGACCCGTTGAACTTTGATGACGACCAGGGTGAAGCAACTGTTGACCCGGCTGTCGTAGCTAAGTACACAAAGCTCTTAGATAAAACCTGGGGCGGCAAGGAAAAGCGCGACATCATTATGAGAGCAAGGGAAGAAGGCATTAAAATCACAGACAACGGAGGCAAGATTGCAGACGCTGAACGCCAGTGTGTAAACAGCATTATTCAGGGCAGTTCTGCAGATATGACGAAGTTGGCTATGGTAGCTATTCACAACAATGAGAGACTGAAAGAGCTTGACTGCCATCTGCTCTTACAGGTGCATGATGAAGTCATCTGTGAGTGCCCTGAGCAGAATGCTAAGGAAGTTTCTGAGTTGTTGACTTCTCTTATGATCGGTGCGGCAAAAGAGAAGATTCGTGTTCCTATGAAATGTGACGCAGAGGTTACTCACTGTTGGTACGGTGATCCTCTAGATGTGTAAAAGTGAGGTGAATCTATGGGATTGATATCCGTTAAGAAACAAATTTTGGCTCCTGAGATTCGCGAACCCGAAGGATTTCAGTTGTACTTCGCAGGTAGCTTGAATAAGGTATTTGAAGAAGACCTTAAGAACAAAGGAGCCAACCGACTTGCCAGCCAGCTTCTCGATCGTCCTGTTATAGAGGGCTGGATTGAAGGCAGAAATCAAGGAAGGTGCAAAGGTAGGCTACTTGTAGACTCCGGCGCATATTCCGCTCATACTCGAGACGCAGAACTGGATGTGGACGAATATATCAGTTTTGTAAATGGTATCGACGAATATGTTCATATCTTCGCTCAGGTGGATAAGATTCCTGGTAAGCTCAACAGACCTAAGACTCGACAGGAACTGGAAGAAGCTCCTGCTCTCAGCTGGCAGAATTATCTGTATATGAGAGAGCGAGTCAAGAGTCCTGATAAGCTGGTACCCGTATTCCACCAAGGTGAAGACTATAAGTGGCTCCACAATATTCTGGAATGGCGTCATCCGGAGACGGGTGAGAGGGTCAAGTATATGGGTATATCCCCTGCAAACGACCAGCCTATGAAGGAGCGCATCAGATTCATTGACAAGTGCTTCACAATTATCAGGAAGAGTTCCAACCCTGATATCTGTACTCACGCATTCGGAATGACCAGCCTTAAGGTTCTGGAGATGTATCCGTTCACAAGTGCGGACAGCACCAGCTGGCTCCTGAATGGCGCTAACGGGTCCATCATGACCAAGTATGGTGCGGTGCTTGTCAGTGAGAAGAGCATGAACAATCCGGGCC
>CALATT010000063.1 GCA_937891905.1 uncultured Bacteroidales bacterium
AGAGTCTTGACCGTCATCGATTTTCTTCTCACTTTTGCCATATCCCCTTACACCCAAAAGAGAACCTGTAGCAATAACATCAAAACGCCCGTCTTCTTTGAAAAACTTAAGCGAGGTGCGCGCTTCTGGACATTCTTGAATTTCATCAAAGATAAAACATGTCTTGCCCGGAATGAATGTGATGCCTGCTATTTGAGCTGAAAGACTAAGCAGAATATCATCCACAGCTTTGGAACCCACGAACGCGGAGATACGCTCCGGTTGCTTAATAAAGTTGATATACACTACCGTCTTATAGTTCGCCTCGGCAAAGTGCCGAGCAATAAATGTCTTACCACACTGGCGGATTCCCATAATCACCAAAGGCTTGTGATTTGGAGTTTTTTTCCACCGTAATAATGCGTCCTCTATCTTTCTTTTTAGCATTTCCTAACGAATATTATATATATTATTACACTTTTTCCAACGAATAATTTGTGTGTCGCAACACTTTTTCCAACGAATAATTTGTGTATTATTACACTTTTTCCAACGAAAAACTGCGCAAAGGTAACACTTTTTTCTGACATATGCAAGCAAAATTTTGTGTTAGATAGTAAAAGTAGATAAAAAAATGTTTTCTCCACATTAAGTGTCTGCTTTTTAGATACCAATAGTTCTCATTCCACTTAGCATCCTCCACCGTTCGCATCTCGTTCGCATCCTGAACATCACCGAAGGGTGCATACAGGATACATGCAGGGTTTTTCAGTCCATTTTCAGTCCAATCACGATAGCATAACGGGACCATGTCCTAAGATGACTATAAGATAAAGCACAAAAAAATAAGGGCGAACCAATGGTCCGCCCCTATTCTATTATAGACTGAATAGAATTATTCCTGCATGAGCAATTCCATCATAGTAGCTGCAGCATAAGCTACGCTGGTACCAGGACCAAAGATAGCTGCTACACCAGCCTTGTACAAGAAGTCATAGTCTTGCGCTGGGATAACACCACCCGCAGTAACCATGATATCCTCACGACCCAATTTCTTGAGTTCAGCAATAACCTGAGGAATCAAAGTCTTGTGACCAGCAGCCAAAGAAGAAACACCAAGGATATGCACATCATTCTCCACTGCTTGCTTAGCAGCCTCTTCTGGAGTTTGGAATAATGGTCCCATATCCACATCGAAGCCACAGTCAGCATAACCTGTTGCTACAACCTTAGCACCACGGTCGTGACCGTCTTGTCCCATCTTAGCAATCATAATACGAGGTTGACGACCTTCCTTCTTAGCGAAAGCCGCGGTGAGTTCTTGTGCCTTGACAAAAGCCTCATCGTTCTTTGTTCCTGCTGCGTACACGCCTGAAATAGTTCTAATTGTTGCTTTATATCGTCCTACTACTTTTTCGCATGCGTCAGAGATTTCTCCGAGTGATGCGCGTAAACCTGCTGCTTTGACAGCGAGCGCGAGGAGGTTCTCACCCTTACCGCCATCAGCCCATGCCTGAACAGCAGCGGTGATCTCTGCGAGTGCTGCTTGTACAGCTGCTTCATCGCGATTCGCACGCAGTTCTGCCAAGCGTGCTACTTGTTGCTCGCGAACAGCGGTATTGTCAATCTCAAGGATATCAATTGGATCTTCGTGCTCTAAGCGATACTGATTGATACCGATAATCTTCTGTGCGCCAGAGTCGATACGCGCTTGTGTGCGGGCAGCAGCCTCCTCGATACGCATCTTAGGAATACCTGTCTCAATAGCGGCAGCCATACCACCGAGTTTCTCAATCTCCTGGATATGCTCCCAAGCCTTGTTAGCCAATTCTTGAGTCAATGCCTCTACATAGTAGGAACCACCCCATGGGTCGATTTCCTTACATACCTTGGTTTCCTCTTGGATATAGATCTGTGTATTACGAGCAATACGAGCAGAGAAATCAGTAGGCAATGCGATAGCCTCGTCAAGGGCATTGGTGTGGAGAGATTGTGTGTGACCCAAAGCAGCACCCATAGCCTCGATACATGTACGGCCTACATTATTGAATGGGTCTTGCTCTGTGAGTGACCATCCCGATGTTTGGCAGTGGGTACGGAGCGCCATTGATTTAGGATTCTTCGCGCCGAAAGACTTAACGATCTTAGCCCACAACATACGACCAGCACGCATCTTAGCAATCTCCATGAAATGGTTCATACCGATTGCCCAGAAGAATGACAAACGTGGAGCGAAAGTATCTACATCCATACCTGCATTCACACCTGCACGGAGGTACTCCATACCGTCAGCGAGAGTATAAGCCAACTCGATATCTGCGGTAGCACCTGCCTCTTGCATGTGGTAACCAGAGA
>CALATT010000064.1 GCA_937891905.1 uncultured Bacteroidales bacterium
TATGATTATATGTTTGTTATACTACAAAAAGTCCGCAAAGATACGAATAATTTTTTACATATGCAAGCGCGCGTGTGCTTTAATTAATAAAAGAGCGCATTTTGGTCTTAAAAACATAATCTTTTCGCTTTAATCTTTCTACTTTAAACTTTTTTTTGTACCTTTGCATCGTATTTTGCCGTATTATGGGCATTTAATGAAAAAATATAGATATATGAAACATTTCAAATTGTGGAATACGCTATGCGGATGGATTGCTTTTGCGATTGCCACCGCCGCGTATCTCTTGACATTAGAGCCGTCCGCATCGTTTTGGGATTGCGGCGAGTTTATCTCCAGTGCTTGGAAGCTGGATGTTGGCCACCCACCCGGAGCGCCTTTCTTCATGCTGATGGGTCGTTTCTTCTCGCTCTTTGCAGCCGATACGACGCAAGTGGCATTGTGTGTTAATGCTTTGTCCGCCTTAGCAAGTTCATTTACTATTTTATTCCTTTTCTGGACGATTACTGCATTGGCTAAGAAATTAGTGCAGCCAGACACACTATGGAAAGGCATTGCTTTGTTGGGTGCAGGTATGGTGGGGTCATTGGCCTACACATTTAGCGATACCTTCTGGTTCTCGGCTGTAGAGGGCGAGGTATATGCTTCTTCCTCGTTGTTCACAGCCGTGGTTTTTTGGCTCATTCTCAAGTGGGATGAACAGGCGGATGAGGAGGGTAGTGACCGCTGGTTGATAGCGATTGCGTACTTGATGGGCTTGTCTATTGGTGTGCACTTGCTGAACTTGCTTACTATCCCTGCCATTGTGCTCGTGTATTATTTCCGTAAGTATGATTTCTCATGGGCTGGAATGTGCAAGGCATTCTTCATCTCGTGTGCCATCTTATTGGTTATCTTGTATGGTATTATCCCTGGATTTCCAACGGTTGCGGGTTGGTTTGAGTTGCTCTTTGTGAATGGATTGGGATGCCCATTCAATACGGGATTAGCGGTGTATATTGTGCTTGTTATCGCCTCACTTGTGTGGGCGATTATAGAGACGAATAAAGACCAGTCCAAGCAGCGTATTGCTATTGCTTGTACCCTCGCTTTTGCATTCAGCGGCGCGGCTTTTCTCTTTGAGAAATGGTGGATGGGATTGGGCTTATCGGCGGGTTTATTGACATTTATGTTGATGAAGCCTCATTTTATCTCGGCTCGTTGGCTCAATACTACAATGGTGATGATTACTGTTATACTCATTGGTTATAGTTCGTATGCGGCGCTCGTTATCCGCTCAAATGCAGATACACCAATGGATCAGAACTCGCCTGATAATGTGTTCTCGCTCAAGTATTATCTCAATCGTGAGCAGTATGGTGATCGTCCTTTATTCTATGGTCAGGCATATAATGCCCCAGTAGAACTCAAAGTGGAGGGCAATATGTGTATTCCTGTGGAGAAGATAGGTCATGCGCAGTATGCACCAGCGCCAAGCGTAGAGGGAGAGAAAGATAAATATGTAGTTACGGGGTACAAGACCAACTATGTATTCATGGATCAGTTCTGTATGCTTTTCCCACGCATGTATTCCTCGCAAGCAAGCCATGTGCAGGCTTACAAGGAATGGGCGCAGGTGAAGGGTAAACGCGTGAAATATGATTACTGTGGACAAACAAAAACAGATTATTGTCCTACTTTTGGAGAAAACTTGCGTTTCTTCTTCCGCTACCAAGTGAATTTCATGTATTGGCGTTATTTTATGTGGAATTTCTCGGGTCGTCAGAATGACTTGCAGTCCTATGGGGATATAACGAAGGGTAACTGGATTACGGGCTTTGATGTAATTGATAATGCCATGCTGGGTGACCAAGACTTGCTGCCTACCGAACTCAAAGAGAATAAGGGCCATAATGTGTATTATATGTTGCCTCTTCTATTGGGTGTGATAGGTATCGTATGGCAGTTGAGTAAGCGCAATGGAGAGAACGCAATGGAGGGAAAGAAGAATTTTATTCTCACTTTCTTGCTCTTTTTCTTGACTGGTTTGGCTATTGTAATGTATCTCAATCAAACTCCTTACCAACCGCGCGAGCGCGATTATGCGTACGCGGGTTCATTCTATGCATTCTGTATATGGATTGGTTTGGGCGTATTGGCATTGATAGATTGGTTTAACAGTGCGTTGAAAACCAATGCGGGCAAAACTATAACTGCTCTCCTCATCACGCTGGTAACCCTTTTGGTGCCCGCACAAATGGCTTCGCAAAACTGGGACGATCATGATAGATCCAATCGTTACGCATGCCGTGATTTTGGCGCTAACTACCTCAAGTCGTGTGAGAATCAGGCAATTCTCTTCTCAAATGGTGATAATGATACATTCCCATTATGGTATAATCAAGAGGTAGAGGGAGTAGGTACTGATAAGCGTGTGTGCAACTTGTCTTATCTGCAAACTGACTGGTATATCTCGCAGATGAAGCGCCCATACTACGAGTCACAAGCATTGCCTATATCATGGGAATACAAGGATTTTATGCCAGGTAAGAATGAGATTGCGCGCGTGGATAATCGTTTGGGGCAACCTATCTCGGTGGAGAAAGCTTTTGCTTTCCTCCGTTCGGATGACCCACGCACCAAGAATAGAGAAGGCGATAATTACTTGCCATCAGACCAACTCTTTATCACCACACCAGCGGGCGAACAGATGATGCTCAAGAAAAAACGCATGTACACTCGTTCAGAGATGATGATCATGGAAATGATTGAGCAGAATGACTTTGAACGCCCTATGTATTTCTGTGCTACCGTGGGTAATGATTATTATTTAGGACTCGAACCTTGGCTCGAATTGACGGGTCTTACCTATCAAATAACACCTACTCGCAGTGCTGATGGACAACCGCGCGTCAATACCGAGAAGATGTATGAGAATATGCTGCATAAATTCCAATACGGTAATATGAATATCCCTGGTATTTATATTGATGAGAACCTGATGCGTATGTGCCGTACACACCGTATGATGCTTGCCCAGTTAGCAGAACAACTCATACGCGAAAACCAGAAGGAGAAAGCACTCGAAGTGTTGGATTTCGCAGAAGAGCAGTTGCCTGGCTATAATATTCCATATGACTATACTTCTGCGTCCATGGCGGGCATGTACTTCTTGCTCGGTGAGGACGAGAAAGGATTGGCTATTATGGATAATGTGGCTAATACATGCGCGGAGTATATACGCTTTGCTCATTCGCTCAATAAGCGACAACAAGAAGTGATGGAGTCCACCACAGGACGCCAAGCGGCTATTTTGAGTTATGTATTGCAAACATGCGAGCGTCACGGTCATCGCGAACTTGTAGAAAAATACTACGCTGATTACGCAGCTTATGCTGGCATGTAATATAAAATCACAAAAGAATGCAGAAAATTAATCAAATACCAGTCTTACTACTCACCGGTTATCTGGGGAGTGGTAAGACTACTTTGCTCAATCGAATACTGACTAATAATAAGGGTATTCGCTTCGCTGTCATTGTCAATGATATAGGCGAAGTGAATATCGACGCCTCGCTCATTCAAAAGGGCGGAGTAGTCTCACAGCAAGATGAATCCTTAGTGGCTTTGCAGAATGGATGTATATGCTGCTCGCTTAAAATGGACCTTATTGAGCAGTTGCACGACCTCATTGCCTCACCACAACCATTCGACTATATTGTTATCGAGGCAAGTGGAATATGCGAACCCATTCCTATCGCACAAACGCTATGCTCCTATCCACAAATGGTGCCGCAGTTTGTGCAAGATGGAATGCCCGTGTTGGACTGCATATGCTCTGTAGTGGACGCGCTGCGACTGCGAGATGAGTTTATCGAACAATTAGATAATCATGTGGATAAAAAGCAAGTCTTATCCAAAGAAGAAGACCTCTCTGCGCTCGTGATTGAGCAGATAGAATTCTGCAATATTATCTTATTAAATAAGGCCTCCGAAGTAAGCGAAGACGAACTAATCCGAATTAAGAATATTATTCGCGCTATACAATCGCAAGCACAAATCATTGAAACAAACTACTGCGATGTGCCGTTTGAGAACATACTCAATACACATCTATTTAACTTCGATAAAGTGGCCACTTCTGCCACATGGATTCGTGAGATAGAAGATGCAACCCACCACGAGCATGAAGATCACCACCACGAGCACGAACATCACCACGAACATGAAAATCACTCGCATTGTGATCATGAACATGGGCATTGCTGCTGTCATCATCACGATCATGACCATGCACATGGCGAGGAATATGGGATTGATACCTATGTTTATTTCGCGCGCAAACCATTTGATTTGGGCATGTTTGATGAGTTTGTAGCCGCACATTGGCCCAAGAATATTATTCGATGCAAAGGAATGTGCTATTTTGCCGAAGAATTTGATATGTGTTACCTCTTTGAACAGGCGGGCAAACAATTCAATATGCGCCAAGCAGGGGAGTGGTTTGCTACGATGCCTAAAGAAGAACTGATGCAACTCATGGCGCAGGATGCACAATTGCAAAAAGACTGGGATGATCAATATGGCGATCGTATGCAAAAACTGGTCTTTATCGGTCAGCATCTTGATAAGAAAGCCCTCACTGAGGCATTAGATAACTGCTTGGTATGAAAAGAATAAATAACCCATGGACTGCCATACCGCAGTATAACTGCTTTGGCTGCTGTCCAACCAACCCCATCGGCGCGCAAATGCGTTTTTTTGAAGATGGAGAAGATATAATCTCGATTTGGAAACCCACACCGAACCATCAGTCATGGATTAATACGCTGCATGGGGGAATCCAGGCAGTGCTCTTAGATGAGATATGCGGATGGGTGGTATTTCATAAACTGCAAACGGCTGGCGTGACAGCCAAGATGGAGATGCGCTACCATAAACCCGTAAGTACGCTGCAGTCATACATCAAGTTGCGCGCGTATTTAAAGGAGATGCGCCGTAATATAGCGATTGTGCAAGGAGAGATTTGGAGCGCAGCAGATGAATCCAAAGGTGAAGTATCCGAACTATTATGCGAATGTGTATGCACATATTTTACTTTTCCGCAAGAGAAAGCCAAAGAAACAATGGGTTATATCCCTTCTTCTACAGAAGACAAGGACTATACTTGGGAGGAAGCTATCAACCTATAAACTACTCATTACTCACTACTCACTACTAACTACTCACTACTAAATGTCTCTTGACGAATATATAGCATCTCATTCGAGTGCAGAGAATGATGTATTGCGTGCCATAACACGCTCTACCTATGTGCATACGCTCAATCCTCATATGCTCAGCGGACATATACAAGGACGCGTTTTATCTATGATTAGCCATATGATACGCCCAAAACATATTCTTGAATTGGGTACTTTTATGGGGTATAGTGCGCTGTGCTTAGCAGAGGGACTCCCGCCAGAGGGACAACTCATCACCATTGAGCATAATGATGAGATAGAAGAGCGCGTCATGCATCATCTATCGCTCTCGCCTTTGGGGGATAAGATCGAATTGGTTATAGGTGATGCTAAAGAGTGGATGATTGCTCATGCTAAAAACTATGCGGAGGCGTTTGATCTGGTTTTTATTGATGCCGATAAGCGTGAGTACTGCGCATACTTGGAATTGGTTTATCCGCTTGTGCCTGTGGGAGGGTTTATCTTGGCAGATAATACCTTGTGGGATGGACATATTATTGACCCTGATTATGACAAGGATAAGCAGACTATTGGATTGCGTACTTTTAATGACCAGTTAGCGCAAGATGAGCGCTTTGAGAAGGTGATTCTTCCCCTTCGCGATGGACTTACTATGATTAGAAAAACAAAGTAATACGATGATGTGATAATTTTTTTTCAAAAAAATCTTGCACAATTAATTATTTTGTAGTACCTTTGCAAAAAATTTAAAACACTTTAATTATATACTATGGATAAAATTGATGAATTGGATCGCAAGATCCTCAAAATTATTACTCAATCTGCGCGTACTCCATTCAGAGATGTGGCAGAGAAATGTGGTGTAAGTCGTGCAGCTGTTCATCAGCGTGTACAGAAGATGATTGAGCATGGAGTGATCACGGGTAGTAGTTATCATGTGGCGCCAAAAATGTTGGGTTACCAATTATGCGTTTATATTGGTATCACGATGGAAAAGGCTTCATTGTACAATCAGGTTATTGATGCCTTGAAGCAGATTCCAGAGGTGGTAGAGGCGCAATATACACTGGGTGCTTATGGTTTGCTCGTGAAGGTGTTTGCGCGTGATAATGAGCATCTTTTGCAGATTCTTAATACCCAAATTCAGGAGATAGAGGGTGTAGCTAATACAGAGACACTCACGGCTTTAGCACAGCCTATTTATCGTCAATTGCCTATCGAAATTTAATCAAATAATCTATGGAACGCGTCATTAGTGGAATACGCCCTACTGGTAACTTGCACCTCGGTAATTATTTCGGTGCGGTGAAGAGTTTTGTCAAGATGCAAGACGAATACGATTGTATGTTTTTTATCGCAGATTGGCATTCGCTCACCACGCATCCTACGCCTGAGAATATACGCCGCTCGGTGAAAACAATCCTTAGTGAGTACCTCGCTTGTGGTATAGACCCAAGCAAGGCGCCTATCTATGTGCAGAGCGATGTGAAGCAAGTGCTGGAGTTGTATCTCTATCTGAATATGAATGCTTATCTGGGTGAGTTGGAGCGCGTCACTTCGTTTAAAGAAAAAGTGCGCAAGCAGCCAGATAATGTGAATGCAGGATTGCTTACTTATCCATGCCTCATGGCTGCGGATATTTTGGTGCATAAAGCAGACAAAGTGCCAGTGGGTAAGGACCAAGAGCAGAATATGGAGATGGCGCGCCTTTTTGCAAGACGATTCAATCGCATTTATAATATTGAGTACTTCAAGGAGCCACAGTCTTTCCATTTCGCTGACAAGGCGGTCAAAGTGCCTGGATTGGATGGTTCGGGTAAGATGGGCAAGTCAGAAGGTAATTGTATCTACCTCTGCGATGATGAGAAAACGGTGACCAAGAAGATCATGCGTGCCGTGACGGACCAAGGACCCACACAGTTGAACCAAGAGAAACCAGAGGTTATTCAGAATCTCTTTGCTTTTTGCGAACTCATCTCGGGTAAGGAAGCAGCGGATTACTATAATGATTTGTATAATAATATGCAGATTCGTTATGGTGATATGAAAAAGCAGATTGCAGCTGATTGTAATGCGTTGCTCAATCCTATCCGCGAGCGCATAGAGGCGTATGCTTCGGACGAGGCATTGCTTGATTCAATCATGCGTCAGGGGGCTGAAGCTGCTTCTGCGCGCGCTGAGAAAACGATTGAAGAAGTAAGACAGATTATTGGTTTTAGAGCATTATAATCCATGAGGAGAGCGTTATCAATAGGGATGACTCTGATGGCTATCATAGTCGCAGGATGGATGGCAGCGCATGCCTCGCTGCATATTCCTATTGATGATGCATATTATCAAACGGGTGATGAGATGCGTGACTTACAGGCGCGAAGAGCGATAGAAGCGCATCTATCGAGCGATTCGACAACTAATAGCGCTCATTTGCCCAATACAGCTAACGCGCCTTGCCAGCCATCAATCGTCTTTACGGTTATCACAGATACCACTGTAACGGCTATCATACATAGATGTCCAGCACAATGATAAAGCGCTCATACATACTACTCATCTTGTTGCTCCTCATAGCATGGAGTGGGGTGGGTATGGCTCAGGATAATGCGCGCTTGGCGGAACGGACACTCAATGGAACTGCGCGCTATGTGGGAATGGCTGGAGCCATGACGGCTATCGGAGGAGACCCATCCGCTGCGCTTGACAACCCTGCGGGATTAGGGCTCTACCGCCGCTCCGAACTGATGCTCACTATTGATTATGCCTATGATATAACGGCGCAGCAAGGGCAAACGGCAGAACCTAATACAACGCATATCTTCTCCGCACCACAAGCTTCGTGGATAATCAGTTTTCCTACTACAAACATATACGAGATAGGTACACAGTTTCACAATCTCATGCTCTCCTATCGCCGTCTGCATGCGTATAATCGTTCATTCTATGCGCAGGCTTCGTCGGACGCCTCTCTTGGCGCGTTAGTGGCGGGTACGGATGTTAATTTAGGAATGAATTATTGTACGGACCGATTGAATGCCCGCAGTAGTTTAGCCTTGACGGAAAGTGGTAGCATAGATGAGTATTCATTCCAGTGGGCAACGAATATATCCAATAAATGGTATGTGGGATTAGGAATCAATATGCAGTCCTATTCGCTGATGTCTAATGGAGATTATACCGAGTATTTCCAGCAGTATGACGCCAAGGGTGAACCCTATTACAATCGCAATACCACTTCACTCTTTTTCAGTGGACTGAGTTGCACCTTCTCTGCGGGAGTACTCTATCGCCCTTTGTCTTGGTTGCGCATGGGTTTCTCACTCCAAACGGCATCCATGGGATATATCACTACCTATACGAGTGGCACTTTTGCTGCCCGTACCGACTCGCTGAGACTATCCAATGCGCCTGAAGGTGTGTGGGATGATTCGGATATACGCTTACCTTGGCGCACATCCACTTCGGTGGCTTTCCAATTAGGAAAGATAGGAATGATTAGTCTCCAATATGATTATGCGCATACTAAAGGTATTGATGATATGCATTCGTTGCGTGCGGGGGTGGAGTTTGTTCCCACAGCAGGCATGTATATCAATGCGGGATATGCGTATGAGTCAACTTTTAAGAGCGAAATAGTGCCTGTCCCTATGGATAAGTCTTTTGATCGACAAGACACTTATTATATGTGCCCATTAGGCACGCAGTATGCATCGCTGGCGTTGGGGTATCGTGGTAAGTATATGATAGCTCAAGCGGCTTACCAATATAGATGGCAGCATTTTGCGTTGGGAGCGCATGAATCGGCCAAACCCTACGACATGCACACCGATACGCATCGTATCGTACTCACACTCGCTTGGCATAGACCTAGATAAACAGCGCCCTTGCAATAATAGGAACCGGAAAACTCAACACTAATATCTAACCGAGTGCAAATGCTTTACTAATGGCGTGCCGATACTCGTCTGCGATGACCCACGCAAGTGGAGAGCGACAATGAGGTGGTCGGATTACAAAGGAAAAAGCAGGCCTCAAATCCTATCTTCAGGAGTTTTCTCGAGTGAATATTGCAAGGGTGCTTTTTTTTGCATAAAATCACTTCATAAATTTGCATATGTGCAATTTTTGTTGTACCTTTGCGGTGAAATCAAAATAGGGGACTAAAATGAAATATTTAGATTATTTATTTGACCTATACGCCTATTAATAAAGGATAAGTCATAGTTTTATCACCAGTATTTTACATGTTTGTATTATGAGGGCAATAAATAAAATTGATAGGATATTAACAATTGTATTCTTAACTATTGGCGACATATTGTATGCTGCTGTTGGATGGTTATTAATATGTGTTATATCAGACATGTGTAATGTTTATTTAAATAGGTACATATATTTTGTAATAGTGTTACTGTTAATATTGAGAAGTGTCTATCATAGAAGCAAATGGTATGTTTGTACAACTCCTACTAAAATTCTATGTGAACGATGCCACACAACAGTACCACTCACGCGTTATAGAGAGGAAGAATATTTTAATTACCCCTTTACTATTTCTATTATATTGCATCCATTGAGTAGTCTCATAGAATCAATGACGCATTTCTATATGGCAGTTTATCGTCCGTATTTACAATTGGAATGTCCTAATTGCGAAGAAAAACAAGTTGTTTGTCCCTATTGCCACCAATTTATTGACAAAGAAGCGGTAGAGTGTCATTATGATAAACCATCTAAATGCCCACATTGTGGAAAAAAAATATATACACTCATGCATATGTCAGAGTGGAAGAAAGGTGTAATATGTATATACAAAAAATGAGTATGAAAAAGATTTTACTTTTTTGTTTTTGTCTTATGTGTGTAGAAATTATCTATGCTCAATACATGGATTCTAACTGGTTTATGGGCGCTGGTACTGGTACTATTAGTGGTCCAGTAAAGAAAATAACAGTTACTTGTAGACATTTACTTTACACATCAGATGTCATGGTTAATGTGGTTTTTTTTGATACAATCGGTAATGTAGTAAAAACTGGTTGGTACAAAGAAGGGAAGTTAATTATAGACAAGATTTATCGTTATGGTGATAACAATAGTTGTATGCGTTATTCATACGACGAAAATGGTAAGGTTGAAGATCACTATAGCAAGATATATTTTGATGAAAAAGGCCGTGAACTTCTTAAATTTTCCTATCACAAAGATGACCTCATACATGTAGATTCTTTGGTGTATGACAAACAAGGACATCTTATAGCAGAATATCGCAGCGAATACAATAAACGAACACCTCTGCTGCGAATGGTATATTCCTATGACTCTATTGGGCGTATATTAGAAGAAACAAATATCAGGACAGGAGAACATTGTGCTATTTCATACATGAAAAATGGTAATTACCGAAAAGTAATAAAGAAGAATGGTAGTACCAATGTGGAAGAAGTCACTGTAAACAAGGCTGGTCAAATTATTGAATGTAGAAGTGAAGATAAAATAGACAAGTATCTCCTCTATGACAATCATGGGAATTGGCTTAAATATATAGGAGTATTAAATACCAATAGTTCAGTTGGAACGATAGGATCAGAAATAGAACGCACAATTGAGTATTATGAATAATCTTCCTCTATCACTCCCACCGCTGCTCATTCCGAGTGGCGGTGGATTTTTTGAAGTAGCTATCGTCCCGTATGTCTCTCGTGTCCGTCCCGTATGTCTCTTATACCGCTTAGCATCCTCCACCGTTCGCATCTCGTTCGCATCCTGAACATCACAATAGGGTGCATGGCGG
>CALATT010000065.1 GCA_937891905.1 uncultured Bacteroidales bacterium
TAGCAGAGATATCACCTACTTGTTGAATCTTATCGAACGCTTGGATCATACCGATGATGGTACCCAAGAATCCTAAAGATGGAGCGATAGAGATGAAGAGAGAGATCCAAGAGAGGTTCTTCTCGAGCAAACCGAGCTGTACGCCACCATAAGAAGCAACAGTCTTCTCTACTACATCTACACCTTCGCTATAACGGCTCAAACCTTGATAGAAGATAGAAGCAACAGGTCCGCGTGTGTTGCGGCAAACCTCTAATGCTGCCTCGATACCACCAGCCTTGAGAGCCTCTTCTACTTGTGCCAAGAGAGCCTTGGTGTTGGTCTTGCTGAGTGAGAGATAGATGATACGCTCGATACAGAGTGCCAAACCGAATACCAAGCAGAGGAGAGTAGCAGCCATGAAGCCTGCACCACCTTCGATGAACTTAGTCTTAAGAGTTTTGTGAAGAGCTACGAGTGCGCCTTCCTCAGCAGGAGCAGCTTCTTCTACTGCCTCTTCTACTGCTACTGTGTCAGTAGCTACTACATTTTCTACAGCAGCAGCTTCTTCTACTGCAGCTTCTTGTGCAAATACGGCTGCGCTACCAATTGTAAGCATAGCCAAAACCGTAAGGGTTGCAAATACTTTTTTCATGAGATAAAATGTTAATTAGTTATTTAGTTATTATCTGTGTTAATTATTTTCTGTTCGCTTATAGGGGGATTTCTTATCTCGGCTACGCCTCGAACGATTATTTCTGCGTAATCCCCAAGTCTGCCACGGGCATCCTTGCAATCCTTTTCCTTAGTTCCCTCTCTCAAGCAAGCTTGGACGAGGTTTCTCGGAAAAGTCTTGCGGAGAGAGGGGGATTCGAACCCCCGAAACCCTTTTGGAGTTTACACGCTTTCCAGGCGTGCCTCTTCAACCACTCGAGCATCTCTCCTTTAGTTGTACACAAATTCGGCTACAAAATTACAAAAAATATTTGATATAACAATGAAAATGCGTGTTTTTTTTAATTTTTTGCGCATTTTAGGCCAAAAAGTGTGCATGCATTGCGTGTTGTGGCCTCAATAATGGTTGTTGGCGTGGTGGAATAGACCTCTGCCAACTTATTTGCCACGAAACTCATCCACCTACTCTCGTTGCGTTTTCCGCGGTGCGGAACGGGTGCCATATAAGGTGCATCCGTCTCCAGAAGAATACGCTCCAGAGGTACATCAACGAGGTTGTCGCTCAACTTACAATTCTTAAAGGTTATCACCCCTCCAATACCCAAATAAAAACCCATTTGGATAATCTGCTGTGCCGTCTCTTTGCTGCCTGTGAAGCAATGGAACACCCCTCGGAGCGGATGCGGAGAAGTGGTGTCTGCTTGCACTTCGCGCACGATACGGATGATATCTTCCGTGGACTCACGATTATGCAAGATAACGGGCAGATTGAGTTCTTTGGCGAGCAAGAGTTGTTGTCTGAGTGCCTGTTGTTGTTCGCATTTATAGGTAGTATCCCAGTAATAATCGAGGCCGATCTCCCCCACAGCCACCAGTTGTGACGCATAATGACGAATATGCGCTTCTATCTCCGCCATTTGTTGTTGCCAATCGGCTTTAATCTCCTCTGGATGCAGCCCTAAGGCGGGGTAACAGAACGATGGGTATTGCGCACAAACAGCCATCACTGTTTGCACCGAAGCGAGACTGACGCCTGGTACAATCATCGCCTGCACTCCTTCTGCTTGCTGGCATTGAAGCAGTTCACTGCGGTCCGCAGCAAACTCCTCCGCGTCTATATGACAATGGGTGTCGATCATTTTAGATTTTAGATTGCAAATTTTAGATTTTAGATTGCAGGCTCAGGATGCTTGAATCGCCGTAACTAAGGAATCGGAAGTCATGGGCGAGGGCATAATCGTATATCGTGCGCCAGTTTCCACCCACAAACGCACTCACGAGGAGCAACAGAGTGGATTGAGGTTGATGAAAATTAGTAATCAGTTGGTTCACCACATGGAAGGTATATCCTGGTTTGATCATTATCTGCGTGGAGGCATGAAGCGTATCTTGTCCTGTTTGGTCCAAGTAATTCAGTATAGCTTGCAGACTATCGTAGGTGGACAATGTGTAGGGTTTTTCGTAGGGTTCAAACTGCTGCACTTGTATCTGTTCGGCTTGGGGTTTTTGTGCCAATTGGCAACCTATAAAATAGAGACTTTCGAGGGTACGCATGGTAGTTGTGCCCACCGCCACCACATGTCCTAACTCGCTCTGTATGTGTGCAATAGTGGTTTTAGGCACCGCTATAATCTCTGCGTGCATGGTATGCTCATTCGCATCTTCGCTCTTAACGGGCAAGAAAGTTCCCGCTCCCACATGAAGCGTCACTTCATTGGTTTGCACCCCTCTTTGCTTGAGGTCTGCAAGCACCTTATCGGTAAAATGGAGTCCAGCTGTAGGTGCAGCCACACTACCTTTGATACGCGAATAGACTGTTTGGTAGGTGCGCAAGTCCGATGCCTCGGTGGGGCGATTGAGATAAGGGGGTATAGGCAGTTCGCCTACGGCTTCAAGTATCTCCGCGAAGGAGATAGTAGTGTCATCCCATTCGAAGCGAATGGCGTAGGTATTTCCCATTATTGCCTCTTTATATACGCGCAGCGTAGTGGATAAGGATGGAATAGGCATTTGTAGGTACTCCACATTGAATTTCTTGGCATTACCCACCATACATTTCCATGTACATCCTGTAGTGCTGGATAGCGATAATTGATAATCGCTTGGTGTGATAGGTTCGAGGCAGAAAACCTCTATTCTTGCGCCCGACTCTTTATGAAAGACGAGTCTGGCTTGGATTACGCGCGTGTTATTATATATAAGGAGGGCATTAGGGAGTATATGTTCGCCTATGTGAGCAAAAGTATCTTCGCTCACCTGTCCATCACGATAAACAAGCAGTTTGCTTTGGTCGCGCTGCTCGAGAGGGTATTTAGCAATCCGCTCATCTGGCAGCGGATAGTTGTAATCAGCTATGTATATTGGTTGCATGAATAGTAGTGAGTAGTGAGTAATTAAGCAGCAATGCTGTTTTTGAAGCATAGCGCTTTTTTGTGAATGAACAGAGTGAATGAGTTTTTGTGAGCAGCCCATCGTGCCCGTTATG
>CALATT010000066.1 GCA_937891905.1 uncultured Bacteroidales bacterium
GGTGTCGCATAACAAGCACCGTTTGACCGCCATAAATCCAAGCGGTCAAACTCATTAAAAATTAAAATTATGGAGGAAACAACTATGGCTATCAATTTCACCAACAACATCGAGCAGTACACCAACATTCAGAGAACCGCAAAGGCGAAGCAGTTTCAGGAGTTCGGAAGCAAGAAGCAGTTGCAGGACGCAGATGTCCTGACTGACAAGGAGCTGAAGTTTGTGACCAGCATTAAGGGCACATTCGGTTTCGCTCTTCACAACGATGGTCGGTACATGGCGGTAACGCTGTACCGTGCAAACGCTGAGAAGAAGTACAACTTCCTGGTTCTGGACCTGCAGGCACAGGCTGTCGCAGAAGTCGGCAGTATTAAGGAAGCCAAGTCCGCTATCCTGGACCTGGTTGCGGAAGCGGAAGCACAGGAAGCTCCTGTAGAGGAGTCCGCACCTGCTGAAGAAACTAGCGAAGAGCTGGCAGGAGTTGTCAAGAGCCTGCTGGACGAAGCTCTGGGCGAGCAGAACGCAGAGGACGGCGAGAAGAAGTCTCGCAAGGGAACCAAGACCGCATAAATGCAGTCAAGCGCAGAACCACTAGGTTTTGCGCTTACACATACGCCACAAACCAATTCACAATTCTTGAGCTCAGTTGTATGCCTTCCACCGTTGACTAAACAGGAGGAATGACATATGGCAAGAGGAATTTACGAAATACAACTAAATGAACGCTTTTTCCCCGCTCTTTCTGGGTTGGATGCTTTGGAAATGCAACGAAACGGCTCCGGCTGTGGGTTATCAGAAGACGAAGTATCCATCAAACTCGTTGTCGCAGAAGAACACTCTATGAAGATGTTCCTACTCGCGAAGACGATGTATGACTCGGACAAATTTAACTACAAAGAAGTTCGGGCAGCCGTCCGGGCAGTTGCTTTGGAGCTAGGTTATGTGGCCACCTGTGACCAGGTGGCTGATTGTGTTACTACATGGATAGAGAGAGTAGGCGAGGACATGACAGTAACAGAATTTGAAGAGTGGATGATAGGCTAAAATAAACCCAGGTGGAAGGTATACACATGGGCTCAAGAATAACCGTTCTATCAGAAGTTTCATAGGGTGAATTTTCCTTAGGAATTTTCATATCGAAAGTTTAGATATAAAACAGGAGGAATTCACCTATGAAGCTTATGAAATACACCTTTAGGACCCCCTTATTTGGGTCTATTCAGTGCGAGGAACTGCTTTCCGATACAGATGGGTGCATTGACTTGTCGCCCTCGCAGATGTACGGTATGTATAACAAAGGAGAAGAGCTTCTTATGTTCTTAACTCAGAACATGGAAAATCTTTCTTATTGTGTTCCGGAGGAACTGGAAGATGTGATACTGTGCGCTGAGTTTGGCGAATGTTCTATACTTGGATGTAAGATGTGGTTACTAACTCATATCTATACGGAGCACAGCCTGACTGAAGAAGGAACTGCCAGGATCCGTGAATGGATTAGCGGCCAAATGTCTGACGGATGGGGTGAAGGACTGGAGCAGAGGGCGTGGAAAACGGATAGGGTTAAGAAGCCTGTCTTGTACTTCGACGAACTCACTCTGGAATTCGAAGAAGACGAGGAGATGTGCGAAGTATCGTACTATGTACACCCTTGGAGCCCCGACGAGTTCTACATCTACTTGGACAACTGCGAGGAAGTAGAAAAAGAGACTGAGTTTGAAGTCGTCGCAACTATGACACTTCCTCACCACCAGCGCCAGGTTATAAAGTTATCCAACGGATTCGCACTTAAGATGTTCCTGAAGGATTCCGGACAGGCTGAGCTTGCACAGACGATTGAGGACTCACATCCGATGCCCAGGTATTCCGTGTATCTTGTAAGAGATATGGATGGACCGAGCGGAGTAGAAATTTTACCCAAGTGGGTCTGCCAATCCGGCGCTTTCTGCGCCTACTACGAGATGGGAGTAGACGAAGAAGTCAACGGAACGCAGATGCCCGTCAGCAGAGCTGTATGGGCGTTGCTCGAATAATCAACAGGATGGAAAGTTCATCCTATGAAGCTTCTGATAGAGATTGGCGGTGGAATAAGGCACAGCTCATGAATAACCATCTATATTAGGAGGTAATACACAATGACTGAGCCCCAATTCCACTATGTTAGATTAGAGACGAAGTATTTAGACGAATCTAGCCAACGAGAGCTTTCCGCCTACAGGAGACTAGGCTCCGTTAAGGAGCTGGCACGCCTCAAGCGCAAGGAAATGATGAGACGCGAAAGACGACTCCACTTTGATAGAGCTCTGGACAGATTGCTCGCAGGCGCCATATTTTCAGGAACCTTAGTAGGTATTCTTTTTATTCTCTTTATCTTTGCATAACTTCATAGACACTCGAAGTTGTGCCTTATTCTGCCGCCAATCGCCTTGTCATCATACATACTCTCGACCGACGAAAGGAATTGAGTATGTTATATAGGGTTATTTATAAGAGTCGATATTATCCTCTTGAAGGAACTCGCCGTAAAATGGTGAGAGCCAACTCCAAGAAAGAGATTCGTGATAACTGGCACAGCATCATTAACACCGATGAGTACCGTATCGTTAAGATCGAGGAGGTTCAAGAGAGATGACTAAAGACGATATCTTAAGGAAGATCAAAGATCTTCTCGCTTTAGGTGATTCCAAGCGGAATAACAGCGAGGAAGAAGCTAAGGCGGCGATGCTGAAAGCTCAGCAATTGATGGCAAAGTACGACATATCTGCAGAGGAAGTCAACGGGGAGGAAGAAGAGCAGTATGCTCACGAAATGTGTGAACATAAATGGGACTACGCTTATAGAGTTCCACTCGCCAATGTCTTAGCCAAGAACTTCCGATGCATGACATATTTTCACGGCAAGCGAGTTGTGTTCATGGGCCATCCTTCGGATGCAAAGATCTGTAAAGCGACATTCGAATTTGCTTATCAGTTCATACAGAAGAAAGGTAATCAGGTCTATAACAAGAGATATTCCATGGGCTATTCTACGAAAGGAGTGTTCAACTCCTATGCTCATGGATTTATTGTTGGCCTGCAGGACGCTTTCGATGTTCAGTGTAAAGCACTCGCGATTGTCACCCCTAAGGATGTGATCGACGAGTTCAAGAATCTGTCCAAGGATTGGGGAACAAGGAAGTCTAAAGACATCTCAGAGGATGTATCTTCTACCCAGGTTTGGCTGGAAGGACGCCGCGATGGAAAGAAATTCATGGAGAAGGATAAACTCCCTGAGTAACCACATAAGATTGTCGAGAGTATGTATGATGGCAAGGAACGGTGAAGTCTACTTCCTGATTCAGGTGCTCAAGAAAGGAGCACATATGAATCATAACTATCCAAACCATGTCCTTAAGATCCTCAGAGAAGCTGAGGGCTTAGACAGCACAGACACCGGCAGAGACGAGCAACTTCAGGATATCTTTCCTGAGTCCGTGTTTGATGCCATGCTGGAGTATGAAGGAATTATCGGATACTCCTACAAAATTCTAAACTGGATTGAGGACATTTTCAAAGTTAAGCTCGTGGTAGACGGGCAGGAGCAAGATATAGAAGAATTCAAGCAAGGGCTACATAACATCTTCGAGGCTCAGAATTTAGAGGATGATGCAATACAGCAGATGGCTGATGTAATCTGTACCACCATTCAACTTGAAAGATAGTACAAATTCTAGTTGAGCATCTGAATCAGGAAGTAGACAAATCTGTGTGCAATGACATGGGTGTCTCCACATCACAAATGATTTATGGAGGTACATAATATGTCTGCAAATGTCGAATCTATGTTTTCTGTTCGTGAGAAGCCCTGGCACGGGCTCGGAACTATCATTCAGGAAGCCTGCAACTCCAAGGAAGCTCTGCATCTTGCAGGTCTTGACTGGGAAGTAAAGCAGGAGCCGGTACTGTACAAAGGCGCTCAGACGGGTCATCAGTTTAACATTCGTTCTTCTGATGATACTGTTTTGGGTGTTGTAGGTGGCCGGTATAAGCCTGTTCAGAATGCGGATGCGTTTGCATTCACAGACGAACTCATTGGTGGAGATGTTCGCTATGAAACAGCGGGCAGTCTTGCCAATGGTAAGAGAGTGTGGATGCTGGCGAAGATGCCTGACACGAGGATCCTGGATGATGTTGTGGAGCCTTTCCTGTGCCTGACAAATGGACATGACGGTTTCAGTAGTATGAAAGTATGCATGACTCCTGTTCGTGTCGTCTGTCAGAACACGCTGAATATGGCGTTGAAAGGAGCCAAGCGAACCTGGAATGTTCGTCACAGCGGCAACATCGAAAGCAAGCTGGCGGAAGCTCAGCACACGCTGGGCCTGGCTAGCCAGTACATGAGCAGTCTGGCTGATGAGGCAGAGGAGCTGTACAAGATCAAGATTGCTCCTAAGGACTTCAAGCAGATGACTGAGGCGCTGTTCCCGATCACAGCTGAAATGAGCCGACGCAAAGAAGAGTCTCAGTACCTTCTTCAGTGTCAGCTCAAGAATGCTTGGGACATGGACGACCTGGGCAACATCAGAGGAACTGGTTGGGGATTCATTAACGCAATCAGCGATATGACCACTCACCGGCCGCCGGCTCGTAAGACGGATAACTATCAGGAGAATATGTTCATCTACACGATTGACGCTCCTGTTATCCTGGACCAGGCGCTGAAGATGCTTAGAGAAAGGGTGTAATATGGACGAAGAGGAGAACTTAGACACTCTGCTAATTGAGATATCAAGAGCGGAGTTATTTGAAATGGTCACAGCGATGGTCAATAGAGCAGAAGTTCTTGTGAGTATGAG
>CALATT010000067.1 GCA_937891905.1 uncultured Bacteroidales bacterium
ACTCGATTGCGCGGAACTGCAATGACAAGAATGTTATTCTAAAAACATGGGAAACAAAGGCGGAAATGTATTTGAATAGTTGTCAATATGATTCTACTATTTTAATAATTGATTCCATGTTGTGTAGTGGTTATAATAGCCCAACAGGATTGTTAATCAAGGCTCAAGCTTTTTCTTTTTTAGGAACAACAGACTCTGCTGTCTATTATGCAAAAAAAGTATTAGATACAACAAGGTCATTATTTGACATGAATAATGCTTTGTATATCCTTACTCATGACGATAAGTCAAAAAATAAAAATGAGATTCGCCAAGCATCTGCAGATAGATCTGACATACAAAAACTTATAGAGATTCGTCACGGAAAAATAACCACTGCCGTACAATTATTAGAACAGGACTTGACAAGAAAACCTGATTTGCGATGGTTATATTCAACGATTGGAACACTTGTGCTAATTAGTTTTGGGCTGTTTTTCTATGTGCGCAAGAAACACCGCAAACGCGAACTACTATCACAGCAAATAGAAGAATTGGAAAATAGGAATAACAATACTATCGCCCAAATAAGTGCGCAGATAGAAAATAATATAGCCTTGTTGTCTCAGTCTACAAACTTAAAAGAAGATTTAAGTTGGAGTGATTACAATAAGTTGTGCAGGATAGTAGATTTACAATTTAATTTATTAGCCACTAAACTGCATAAAAAACAAGTATTGAATGAAACTCAAATCCGTTTGTGTGTATTAGTATTGCTAAATCTACGCCGTGTAGATATAGCAAATACCCTTCCTTACGCACAAAATGGTATAGGTAAACTAAAAGATCAAACATCCAAATTGCTGGGCACAACCGGTAAAAATCTGCGTCTTTTTTTAATTAAAATTGCCATAGAAGAGTAGAAAATCATTAAATTCCCACATATCAAAATTGTAATCGATTGATAATGTGTGGTTTAAGAATTTTAAATTCCCACATTATTTTTTGTACACTTCGCTAATTTGCAGTACCTTTGCTCCGTCAAATCATTATGTTTTGGCGGCGCATTTTTTTATGCGTCTTATACTAACAATTTTATAAACCATTAATTCAAAAGACTTATGAAAAAACTACTAATCGCTTTGGTATTGGGCACACTCCTTGCAATACCATCTATTCTTCGCGCAGAAGAAGTAGAAATCAGGTTATCTGTAGTATTAGAAATGGAATCTATTGGAGGATTAGAACCGATGGATAATCCTAAACAATCAGACGGAGAGCCTCCTCGTCCAACAGACTTCCGCGCTTCTATTAATGGTAATTCATTAGTCATTGAAAAGCAGGAAGAAGCAATTCCATCTGCTCAAGCAACCGTAGTAAATGCTTCTACGGGCAATGTAGTATTGAACCAACCATTCACTGACTCCTTGCAAGAGCAAGTGGCAAACGCAGGCGTGTATGTGCTCCGTATTGAAACTGCAGGCGGCGCACTCACCGGACGATTTATTGTAGAATAACCCTTTAAATCATTATAAACATGAAACGATTTATCAATTATGCCGTTGTGGCTTCAATGTTTTTTGTGTTGTCTGCATGTGAAAGACCTAATCCTACGCCGAATAACATCTTAGGAATGTGGTATGAGCAAGCAGAGGGTGCAACAATAAAGTCTCTCCTGTTTCAAGAAGATGGTACTTTACTATTTCGCTGGAGCCCCGATCCAACATCCCAAACAATAATTGATTGGGGAGGAGAGTACAATATATTGCACTATGTCTTAGATAATGAAAAAGTAGTCATTTCTGTATCTTCTGACACGGAGGAAGTAGAATTTACATATCAGACTCCCTATAGTATTTCTAACAATATACTTACTATTGACAGTTTTATATATAAGGGAAAAGTTTTTAATGATTTTAAATTGTACCGTGGCAATGAGATTACACCAGTTGAAATAGATGCAAAAAAAGCAGAGAAGCTAAAAACAATCTTCTCTACAGATAATGAATTGTTGGCTGATTGTATAGACTTCCAAGTAAAAACGATTAACTCAGCAGAAGAACTACAAAGTATCTGTCCTCCTAATCAAATTGTGCCAGAGATAGATTTTTCAAAGCAATGCATTGTGTATTCTTTAGTAAGGTTGTCTAGTAGTGGTGATGAGATACTAAATTCTGCGTTGTTGTGTAATAATCAAAATCATAGTTATGAGTATTTCGTAGACATACAACAATGCATAGAATGTTATACAGATATTAAAGATGTATTTGTATATGGGGTGTACGATGTAGCACCTTCTGAAATGACATATATTAATCCTATTATACAACTTATTTACAAATAAATATAGATTATGAAACGATTTTTTACAATTCTAATACTTATTAGCTTTATAATACTCAATACTTCCGCAAAAAATACTAAAGTCCAGCAGTTGTACATTAAGAAGAACAATAAAGTGTATATAAACGCTAACAATCGGGAATATGAAGCCCTACCAATAGTGACAGTAAAATTTTTGGAGTTGCAAGCTTTGCAACAAAAATACAATGTTATTAGATACAACAAATTAAAGTATGCGGATATAAAACCTTATTCAAATTTATCTCTAGATGAATTTACAAATTTATTAGAAGAGGATACGAATATAGAATCTGTTGACTACAATAGCGAAGGTGAGTACAATAGCCTATATCCTAATGATCCTTACTTGTCTAATCAATGGTATCTGTCTGCAATCCGAGCACATGAAACTTGGGATATTACGACTGGGTCACCACAAATTAAGGTGGGGGTTTTAGATTCTGGTACGGATTGGTTACATCCAGATTTAGGAGAAGGCTCTGATTTGTATCAGAACATATATTGTAACCCAAATGAGGACGACTGGAGTAATTCAAACAATCCTACTACAGGTAACAATATCGATGATGATAATAATAATTTGGTTGATGATTACAAAGGATGGAATTTTGCAATGAATACTAATGATTGTCGAACTACTGCATATCATGGTACTTTTGTTGCCGGAATTATTGGAGCCAAGACAAACAATGCTACTGGCATAGCAGGTATAGCAGGTGGCTATAATTCTCAAGGAGTAAGTATTCTACCTTATTGTGTAGGTGTCCAGAATCCTGAATCAGACATTATTGATGACGCAATTATTGCAGCTACGGATAATGGTTGTCGTGTGATTCAGTTTAGTTTGAGCATAGCTAACACTAGTGCAGTTAATGCTGCTTTAGAATATGCAAGAGCGCAAAATGTTATTGTGGTCTGTTCATCTGGAAATAACTATATGAGTTCTATATCATATCCCGCATCTCATCCATCTGTTATTGCAGTGGGAGCTGTCAGTGAAAATCGTAGGAGAGCGGATTTTTCCAACTATGGTACAAACTTAAGTCTTGTTGCTCCTGGCGTAAACATATATAGCACAATGTTAACATCTAATATGCCTATATATAATTATGGTTCTGGTACATCTTTTTCGGCTCCTCAAGTGTCTGCCGTGATAGCATTAATGTTGTCTGTGAATCCACATATATCTTATGATGAAGTGAGGTACATTATAGAATCAACAGCTCAAAAAATAGAAGGTTATACCTTTGATGTACGAGAAGATTATCCCAATGGGACATGGAATCAAGAAGTTGGTTATGGATTATTGGATGCTTATGCTGCGGTAACAAAAGCTAAGGATTTTCCAATAAGAGGTCCTGAGAAAATTAGTGTATCTGCGACATATTCGCTTGTAAGGCCGTCACAACCAGGAGAAACTGTTTCATGGAGTATTCATAATGGAGAAATGTACAATCCGTTTTTTTATATAGTTGGTCCTACTAATTTGGATTCTGTAGTTGTTCAGTACAATGATGTTGTGCTATCCTCCAACAATGATGGTTCTAGGGGGTTAATCGATATACCAGATCGACCATTCCCGATGGATAGTAGTCTTATTAATAATCAAAAGTATTTATCAGTTACAATTACTAGTGCAAATGGATCTAAAACTTATACAAAACCATTATATATTGAAAGAAATAATAAGCCTACTATAACTGTAAGTGATACTGCTTTATTGTGGAGAGCTAACTCTACCAGAGTGTTTAATATTACTAATTGTGCAAATGTGTCTGATTCTCTTTTGAGATGGACGGTTGCTAGATACCCCCAAGCTGCGGCTACGCCCCAAATTAGCAATTACTACGGAAGAACATTGACTTATACACCTTCAGCTCCTCCTCGAATGAGCATGGATTCTCTTACAGTATATGCAACAAATCTAACAGATAACATAGGTAATGGACAATCTAAAATTCTTCGCTTTATTATATTTAGGCCAATTCATATTCTCACTTCAATAGAAAATGATATTTTAAATGTGTCTCTTGTTGAAGACGAGGTTAATCAAACAGCACAAAGAGCAGAACAATTGTTAGATCCGAATAAGAATTATACAATTGAGTTATGGCATTCTATGTATGGCAAACAATATGCAGGGAATATGCGCAATTCAAAAGAACAAATTAATATAAGTGGTCTCCCTTCTGGAACATATGTTTTATTACTGAAAGATGGGAATTCCGTTGCTACTCAAACTAAAGTGCTTATACAATAGTGTGAAATCATTAATATAATTTAGTAACAAGAAACATGTCGTGTTTTTGATCAAAAATTTGCATATGTGCAATTTTTGTGGTAAATTTGCACCGAAATTCTTAAACATTTATCCTTATGAAAAAACATATTGTGTATATCATTCCTATACTCTTTTGTATAGGTTGTCACACGCAGAAGAAGGTGGCTATTACCGAAAGTACAACGGCGTATCAATCTATGAATGGGACAAATAGCCTTCGTATAGAAAATAGTGGAGATTTTGCTGAAGTGTCTGTATCCAACTGCGAAGAATTATTAAGCCAGACACATAATATGAATAATATTCCGCGAAAGGACGAATACCTTTACTCTTCAATAAAGAAAACTGAGCGTACCCAAGAGGCTCTTCTTAACTATAGAAAGAGTGGTGAAATGCGTAAAAGAATAGATCAACTTATGCAAATCCTTTCAGAGTCGCATGCTCAACAAATAAAAGAACAAAATCTCATACGAATGTTTATTACTTATTACATTCCATTAGATAATGTATCTCAAATGAAAATTGTCAAGGTAAGAGTAATAAACCTATCTCCAGACATTAGCAAAGTTGAGGCTAAAGCATTGTTTGATTTTGCAGAAAGCATACCTTTTGAATTTGAGTATTCGCAATACAAGGATTACACGACTGGTTCTATTGCACTTATGGTGCCTTGTTATTGTAAAATAGAATAAATGTATTTCATTCTCACCGCTGCTCATTCCGAGTGGCGGTGAGGTGTAGAAAGTTAAAAAACTTAGGATGTGACTAAATTGCAAAATCCCAAGTTTTTTCCCAAGTCAAAAATTTGCGTGTATCATACAAAAGCTGTACCTTTGTACAGAAATTTTAAACAATAACAATTATGAGAAGAAGTATTTTTAGCACCTTTCTTTGTCTCTCTCTAATGTTGATATTTTTTATGGGTTGCAAACCTATTGTTATTACAGATCCTGATATATTCCCGGAAAAAGAAGTGTTTGGTCGTATAATCTTGTTGCCAAATCCTACAAATCCAAATAGTCTTGTTTTGGGTTTAGGAAGTCGTGAGGAAAATCCTGATTCATCGACCTTTATTTTACTTAGAGATTGTTTTAGTAATGAGCTAATATCATGTGTTGATACAATAGGGCAGATGAAAGAATATATAGTGTTGTGTGTGGGAGAGGAAACAACTTGGGAGAATATTAAATTGGATAAATCAGTATATGTGAAAGATGGAGATGAATATTATGTTAAGATTTATTTTTCTACTACAAAAGAAATAGATTATAGAGCGCAGGAATTAGGTGATGTGGATACTTTGGAAATCAATTTTAATGATGATTGGAGGAAATATTTATTATCCATAACATTAGAAAATAAAAAACAAACTATTCAAGGTACGCAATATCCTTCATATCGTATATTAAGATTGAACCCACTCCATTCTAATTATTAAATTAAGTTTAGTTTACTATGAAAAATTATTTTGTAAAAATCACATGTCTGGTTATTTTAGGATTGTTATTTTTCTCTTGTGTGAAACAGAGGAAAATAACAGTAACACAAACATTTGTTCTATCGAATAGAACGGAATATGTTTGGGATATGAAATTATATGTGTGTTGGGATGGGAAAAATCGGATGGATTCAGCAGAAATACATGTTGATAAAACACAAACAGATTCTGTTGTTTTAGATTTTGTTTTGCGTGAAAAAGAAGCACTTGGTCCTCTATGGATGCCTACTTCGAATGCAGAAAATTATTATCATTGGGGGTGTTTTATCAAAACAAAATTAATAAATAAAACAACGCAACAAATATATGAATGGGAGCAGCAACTATTCCCAAATTCATATGTAATGGACAATTACATAAAGGAATATAATCTAAATCCTTATTATTGGGAATTTGTATCCAGCAGTGGTAGTGTTGTTAATCAAAAAGATGTATTTCGGTGTATCATAGATCCTTACTAAAACATGTAAAGTATTATGAAAACAACAATTAGAGTATTTTTATTAGGAGTATTATCATTAGTGCTCTGTATGTGCAAGCCTATTAATCCGCCTGAGATGGGTATTAATGCCGACAAGGAACTTTTAAGTGTCTTGTTTAATACTTTGAGCAATACCCCTGCACAATATGTAGATAGCATGTTAGGATTAGGATATTACGAAGCGTTTCTCTACGAGGAGCCTGATTTAAAGTACCACTCATTTGTAAACATAAAACCTAACTCTAAGCATGATTATGATGATGATATATTATCTAGTATATCTTGGAATGGCGATACAATTACAAAGATAGGCTACTCTCGTTATCTTAACAAGTTTGAGAAACCCGGTGATTATTACGCACAGATTTCGGATTTTATTGAGGCTTATGGCTATACCGATTGGCAAGGATATTATGTTGAAGATAAAGAAAGTGATGTGCTTATAATAAATTTCATACAAGGTGGGTACTTGAATGAGGACTTCTGTAATCAGTTTAATATAAATAAAACCACTAATAGAGACGAATATCTTAATCATCTGACAAATAATAAAAACTTCAGTAATTATGATATACAGCAAGGCTATGTGGAGATATTTACTTATACTCACAAAGACAATAGCAAATGGAGTGGACGAATAGGTCTCTATACTACTACTGACACCTATGGAATAGATCCAGAAGATGATTTGGTAACGACTAAAGATATCAAGTTTGATTTTAGCCTCACTCGTATTGAATAATTCTAATGAATTACATCGTTATGAAAAAGAGTTTTTTATTAGTTGGTCTCGTTGGATTGATAATGAGTTTTGCATCCTGTGACCCTAATGGTGTTTCTCCAAAAAATAATTATAAAGAAGCTTGGGATGTAATGCAAATGTATCTTTCTAAAAATTACACAGAGGGTGATACTATTCTTTTTACTACAGAATCTCAAATGATAGACACATTTATTATCTCATATAGTGATGGAATGGGTATGATTATTCCTAGAGATACTAACAATACAGACAATGAAGAATTGGGATATATTATTAGGGATACGATTGCGATTAGTTGTGGCGTTCATTTTAACAATGATAGTTACTCGATAGAAGTCGGATTTTCTCAGAGCGAGATTACTGGAGAATTAGCGTCGGGGGCATTCTTTGAAATTTATCAGGATAAGCGACATGAAGAACGATTGTGGGCGGATTTGGATTTAACGCAACTCAAAAACAAGAATGATTACACGATTACCAATCCTTTAGGTCAATCATGTTACTTACGCAAGAACGAGGGAATTATCAGTTTCTCAGATGAGAAAGGCAATACATGGACTAAGAAATAAATATATTTCATTCTAACCACTCACTACTAAAGAAAGGAGTCGCTAATTGCGGCTCCTTTTGTTTTTTTTTACACCCTACACCCTACACAAAAAAGTAAGAAACCTATGGGAATTTATACTCCCAATACAATGGATGGTGAAATATTGAGTTTTTGACTTATTTTTCGGGCAAGCGAGAGGCTGGGCTCTACTTTACCATGCATGATTTCACTCATACGAGGCGCACTGACACCAAGCATAGCTGCCACCTTATTTTGGGTTAATCCCATTTCAAACATGCGCAGCTTGATAGTGGCTACCAATGTGGGTTTGCCTATTGGATAATGTATGTCTTCGTAGTCTGCTACGAGGTTAGAGATAAGCGCCAATTCAATATTTTCTGGGCTATCCTCTGGAATGTTATCTCCCCATGTTAATGGGAGTAACTCCTCTATACGAGCAAGCATTGCTTCGTATTCTTTTTGCGTTTTGATAGCTGTCATATTGTTATAAGTTTGAAATATTGGTTATTCTATCGTACTCGGCATGAGATCCAACAAACCGAATAAATACTAATTGCGGTGTAAATTTGATAACTACTACAAGTCGAAAGTCATTGCCTTTGATGTTAAATACATAATGCTGATTGCCTACATAATCCACAGAATTAAAAGTTTGGCGTATGTCTGCAAAGTTATTCCATTGTGCGTCCTCTGTTTTGGCATACCAATCTTCTAAAGCATCCTTAGCTTGTGGATGGGTTGTGTAGTATTCAATCAATGCTTGTTTTTTGATAACTCTCATAGTTGTATTCACTAAATTACGCTGCAAAGATAATGCTATTTTTCCAAATAACAAAATATTTTTACGAAAAAGTGTAATTTTAATAAAAAATCCTTAATCCTTAAACATTAATCCTTAAACATTAAACCATCAAAAAAATATTCTATTTGCAAAAAAAACACCCAATTTCTTGCGTATGTAAAAAAAATATTGTACCTTTGCAATCGCAATAGTTTATGCTGAGGACATGATAGTGGGTGTATCCCCGTTATTCCTCTCCACAAAAGTTATTGCAAGACATATTTAGCGTTTATTGACGCTTTGTATTTGACAAGCCGAAACTTCGCAACTTTCAGTCATCAAGTCAAAATCAAAGTGAGCAATAGATGCCTATGGATGTGACTATTTCTGGTCACGGTTTTTACCGTACCGTCTTGTCATATCGGCGTAGGTTTCCTGTTGTTTATTTGACTTGATAGGTAGTGCGAAGACCTCGGTTTGTGAATAAGCAACTCGGGGTCTGCGCTGTTTTTTTACGCATAACCGAGTGTTACTAATTAACCAATCCGCAAAGGTGTCAGAGCGGGCAAAATACTATCGAACATGAGAAAGTTTATTATTTTAGCATTTACACTCGTCTGCAGTTTTAGCAGTATAATCGCTGCTGAGTATGATTTGATTATCAAGACTAACTCGGAGAAAATTGAAGCTCTCATCCAAGAAGTGAGTGATACAGAATTGCGTTACAAGAAAGCGAACAATCCTAATGGACCTATGTTCGTCATCAAGTTATCAGAAGTTTCTTCTATCGTTTATGCCAACGGTGAGGTGCAAGCTATCGAGCACAAGGCTCAGCCAGTACAGCAAGTTCAGCAAGTTCAGCCACGAAACCAACAGGGCATTTATGGCGTTGGACGCGGATATAATAACTATGGTTATAATGTATATGGTGGTTATTATGGTGCACCAACGGGACAGGTAACTGGAGCGCTGCAGCGTGTGGATAATAATCATTATATGATTGATGGCCATACTATGGACGGCCGCGAACTTAAATATTTCCTTGCGCAGACTTGCCCTATTGCGTATAATTATTATAAAACATGGGACAATGTGGAGATAGCAGGTTGGAGTCTTATGGGTAGCGGTCTCGCAATTTTGATTATTGGTGCTGCTCTGATAGATACAGATGAATTGACATCTATTTGTATGATGATTCCAGGAGTGGCACTTGCCGTAAGTTCTGTGCCTTTGGTGGCTTGTGGTAATGTGTATAAGAAGCGCGTTGATCAAGTATATAATGTGCGCTGCGGTAATACCAACATGGCTAGTAATCTTGAACTCAAACTAAATGCAAGTTCGAATGGTTTAGGTCTTGCGTTAAGTTTCTAAAATCTCTGCCATATGAAAAAGATTTTTGTTTTAGCGGTTTCTCTATCGCTCTCTTTGGCGTTGGTGGCAGCTGACTTTGACCTTATAATAAAGACTAACTCGGAGAAAATTGAAGCTCTCATCCAAGAAGTGAGTGATATGGAGGTTCGCTATAAGAAAGCCACTAACCCTAATGGTCCTACTTTTGTTCTATCCATGACAGAAATAGCCACCATCATCTACGCCAACGGCGAGGTGCAAGCTATTGCGTCTTCCAAAACGAAATCTACAGTTAATACACAAACGAGACAAACAACACCTGCTTCTGCGGGCGGAGGACAATTTGATCATATCTTTGCTGCTTATCAGCAGCAGAAGAAAGTAAAACAAGAACGCCCAAAACGCACATACGAATGGGAGCATTTCTTGCTTGCTAACTATGCTTGTGCTTTCACTCCTTATCAGCATAACCAACATGCTTTCGGACTCACATATGGACATGTCAAATTATTTGGATGGTATGTCAATGCATTGTTGGGAACAGGATTTAACTATGCCTATACAGGCGTTGGACCTTATTTCCACCATAATTCGTCGCTCACATATCCTTTCTATACAGGTAAAATATCCCATAATCTCGTTTCTGCTACAGTTGGTGGTGTGGCGCGAGTGGTCATTCCTTTATATGTCTATACCGGTATAGGATACACTTATCACTCCACCACCGCGGAGATAATAGGCGGAGATTGGGTGCTATTAGATCCTTATCAGTACGATGATGTTAATGGGCATCTACTTAATTTCGATATTGGTATTCAAGGCCAATATAAGGGATTCACACTCTCTCTTGGATACATGGCGATTATCAATGTAACGGATGAACATTCCCTTTTGCATACACTTAAGTTAGGTATAGGTTACACTTTCAAAACTAAAAAATGATTATGAAACGATACATATATATTGCTGCTATTATAATAAGTTGTTTATGTAGTTGCGAGCGAGATGATGGATTGTTAATTACCTCTTTTGGTGATATATCCGTTGAAGCCATGTACACTACGGCAGATATAACAATTCAAATGGAATATACTGCGGGGTATGCTTCCGGAAATGGTTGTCCTACTATTGAGCAATATGGCGTTTATTATTCAAGCACACAGAGGGAACCTACGGGACGAGATGGTTCCTGTATTGAAGAATGGGAATATAATCTACAGCCAAATAAATTGTTTATTACACTCACAGACCTCCAACCTAACACAACCTATTATTATCGTGTTTTTGTGCGTAATTCGTTAGGAACCCTCTATAGCGAAACTAAGCGATTTACTACAAAAAAAAGTAATGGTAGGGGGTATGCTATAGAAGATTTTATCGGTACTTATAGTCTTAATGCATGGAATGTGAATACGCAAAAATATGAAACATGGGGCAATATTAAAATCTATACTTGGACTAATTCGAGTACTAATTCCGAATGGGTGGCTGTGTCAGGTCTTAATGGCGGATATGATTTTGAGGTGGCATTAGGAGAGTTCGATGCTACATACAAAGCCATCAGACTCTATTCGGATTATGGTTTTACATCCAATACATATAAGTTTGAGGGTAATGATACTTCTTTTATATCTTTCTTTTATCCGATCTATGTCATGCGCGATGGTTCAAATAGCCATCTCATTAGGGATGGGAAAGGATATCAAAACAAAGGCGAAGCATGGCTTACATTCAATAGTCAAGGTCAACTTATATTGAGAGGATCGGAGTTCCCTGACTCCAATGGATATGTAGCCAACGGCTATGTTTTCGCATGTTACTATGCGGAGACATATGAATTTTGTGGATGGTGGGATGTGTTTATGGAAGTAGTACTCACTAAAATCTCTTCTTCCGTAGAAGCGCCTGCTAAGCAGAACTCAAAGAAAGTAAATGTGCATCGTCAATCAAAACTAATTAAAACTTGTGATTTATGAAGAAATTATTTACACTAATGTTTCTAATGTGCTGCGTGGCACTAACAACCCAGGCAGAAGTGATTAGCGGCAATTGTAGTGACACGACAGATGTGAGTTGGAGTTATGACACCGACGCAAAAACTCTCACTTTTGTTGCTAACGGAACGAGAAACTTCATCCCTAATTTTGAAAATGAATCCAAGCCATGGATTGACTACCGAGCAGATATCGAGTATATCTATTTATCTGATGGACTTACGGGTATTGGCGCATATGCATTCTATGCTCTTCCAGCATTGAAAGAAGTGCAGCTACCTCAGAGTGTAACTTGGATTGGTCAGTATGCTTTTCAGGATTGTATAGCATTGCATATAGTAGGCATGAGCAATGCTATTACCGAAATAGGTTCGCATGCTTTCTCTAAATGCTACTCTTTAACCACTTTGCCTATTCCTAATAGCGCCCAAAAGATAGGTTTTAGAGCTTTCCAAATGGTGCCAAACATCGCATATGCTGACGATAGAGAAACAGATTATGGTGCTCGTTGCGTGAATGGTTGTGTAGAAGATGAAATCGTTTACTTGGACAACACCAAGAAGGTTATGGCGGCATGTTCGGCATATAAACAGGGTGCTTTGACTATAGACGCTCCCGTGGAGCAAATCAATGAGAGTGCGTTGTCTAACTGCTATCGCCTTACTTCCGTCACTTTTGGAGAAAGTATAAGCACTGTGCCTGCTAATGCCTTGGAGAACTGCAACGCACTGGAGTGTATCACACTGAGTGCCAATACGATACACCTTAAGATGTATTCCTTGGCGTGCGACAATCTGAAAGAAGTACATTGCCGAGCATTGGTTCCGCCAACGGATGTGAGCAGTTATTCCTTCTATGGGGTCGAACTGAAGAATGTTACGCTTTATGTACCGGCAGGAAGTGTGGAGGCATATAAAGAAGCAGATGTGTGGAAAAAGTTTGGAACTATTATGGCAGACACGGAAAGCGTAGAGAATGTACAAAGTGACGAAGTACAAAGTACAAAGGTGATAAAAGATGGTCAAGTGCTCATTCTTCGCAATGGCACAAAATACACTCTCACCGGACTGGAAGTGAAGTAAGCGCGATGTTTAATGAGTTAATGAATTAAAGAGTTAATATTCACTCCGCAGAATGCAAAAAGAAGGGAGTCGCTATCGCGGCTCCTTTCGTTTTTTCATGCCAGCATAATAGGCTTATTTCGCCTTATAATAAAAAAGAATGCTCTTTTTTTGAAGAAATTGTCGCGATTTCTTGCGTATGTGAAAAATTTGTTGTACCTTTGCCCCGTTTTTCGCGTAGAGTCTCTGGCGATTGCATTAGGACGCGGATGAATTTAGATTTTAGGATTTAGATTTTAGAATTTAGAATTCGCGTGCCGAATAGTAGTATATACTCTGCGTGCAGTACTAATCCATAAAAAAGAATAAGGAAATGGATTTAATTAAAATTGCTGAGCAAGCATTTGCCGGCGAGAAAAAAGAATTCCCTGCATTCAAGGCAGGTGACCAAATTACAGTAGGTTATCGTATTAAAGAGGGTAACAAAGAGCGTGTTCAAGAGTTCCGTGGTGATGTAATCTGCATCCATGGTAGCGGAGACAAAAAGCGCTTCACAGTTCGTAAAATGTCTGGTAATGTAGGTGTTGAGCGTATCTTCCCTATGGACAGCCCATTTATCGAGAGCATCACCGTTCATAAGTATGGTAAAGTGCGTCGCGCTAAATTGTACTACTTGCGTGATCTTACAGGTAAGAAGGCTCGTATTCCAGAGCGCCGCGTGAAGTAAAAACGCAAACAGATAGGAGTCTCCAAGCGAGGCTCCTTTTTGTTTTTAAATAAGATTACTCACTAGTGCCCATTAAAAATAAACAAAAATAAAGAAAACAAAATGAAAATATTAAAAACATTTCTTTATTAGTTAATCAAAAACGACGGCGGATGATTTATAATGGTAAATAAACCCAGATAAACACCTCTGGCCTCTATGCTCTTTGTTACGCCCGCTATGCCTATTGGCC
>CALATT010000068.1 GCA_937891905.1 uncultured Bacteroidales bacterium
CTGTAAGCCGTCTTGTTGGTGCGCCTCCGGGCTATGTGGGCTATGACGAGGGCGGACAATTGACCGAAGCCATTCGCCGTAAGCCATATAGTGTGGTGCTCTTTGATGAGATTGAGAAGGCGCATCCTGATATTTTCAATGTGCTATTACAAGTATTGGATGAAGGACGACTCACCGACCGACAAGGGCATATAGTGGATTTCCGCAATACGATTATCGTGCTCACCAGTAATGTAGGCACACGCCAATTACAGGATTTCGGCAATGGTATTGGATTTGCAAGCACAGAGATAGACGGCAAGGCGGCTCAGCAAACCTTACTCAAGGCGCTGCAGAAACAGTTCCCACCTGAGTTTGTCAATCGTATTGATAATACCATTATTTTCGAGCCACTCAAGAAAGAGACGATTGCTCAGATTGTGCGTATCGAAGTGGGTAAACTGCAAGAGCGACTCAAAGCGCAGGGACATATACTATCTGTAACAACAGAGGTGATAGATGAATTGGTAGAGAAGAGTTATGACCCTAAGAACGGAGCACGATCTGTCAAACGAGCTATTCAGACCTATTTGGAGGAACAATTGACAGAACTATTGCTACGCAAACCAAATCAAAAACGAATAACAATAAAAAAAATATAATCAGTATGACAATTGAAATTACAGACGCTAACATCAAGGATGTGATTGCGTCAGGCAAACCTGTAGTGGTTGATTTTTGGGCACCATGGTGTGGTCCATGCAAGATGATGCTTCCTATTTTAGAGGAGTTATCAAATGAGTATGATGGCAAGATTATTGCTGGCAAGCTCAATGTGGATGATAATCCTGATACCTGCGAAGAGTATGGAATTATGAATATCCCTACGATGCTTTTCTTCAACAACGGCGAATTGGTTAATCGTCATGTAGGTGCATGCCGTAAACCTGATTTAGCACAACTTTTTGAGGCTCTTTTATAAAAAAGCATAAAAAAAAGTGCTTATTCTTGCGTAATTGGAAAAAAAATCGTACCTTTGCACGCTTTTTGCCTTAGTAGGCACATTTTTTCGTGTGTATAAGGTAATGAGAATTGGATTTTAATTCCTTTATATAGAGGTTAGCCCCATTGTATTGGGTGCTCCTCGGGTCCGGTAGCTCAGCTGGATAGAGCAACAGCCTTCTAAGCTGTGGGTCTCGGGTTCGAATCCCGACCGGATCACAAAGGTTTTATGATTGTGGACAGACAAGCTTGTTTGTATGAACACAAGGAGAAAACCTTTGAGCTGAGCGCCCTGCGCGCAGCTAGGGATTACGCAGCAATCCCGACCGGATCACGAAAAAAATCCCGACCTAACAAAAGAATATAATATTTTCTATATTATACATGCGTCAATTAAAAATCACAAAATCAATCACCAATCGTGAGTCAGCATCGCTCGACAAATACCTACAGGAGATAGGTAGAGAGGAACTTATCACGGTGGAGGAAGAGGTAGAGTTGGCGGTTAGCATCCGTAATGGAGACCGCGCCGCATTAGAGAAACTAACCCGAAGCAATTTGCGATTTGTCGTTTCCGTTGCCAAGCAGTACCAGAACCAAGGATTGAGTCTATCTGACTTGATCAACGAGGGTAATTTAGGTTTGATTAAGGCAGCTGAGAAGTTCGACGAGACTCGTGGTTTTAAGTTTATCTCGTATGCAGTATGGTGGATTCGCCAGTCTATTCTTCAAGCATTGGCAGAGCAGAGTCGTATTGTGCGTCTTCCGCTCAATCAAGTGGGTTCGCTCAACAAGATTAACAAGGCTTATCAGCGTTTCGAGCAAGAGCACGAGCGCAGACCTTCTGCTGAAGAGTTGGCAGAAGAATTGGATATGCCTGTAGACAAGATTGCCGAGACGCTCAAGATGTCAGGTCGTCATGTGAGTGTGGACGCTCCGTTTGTAGAAGGAGAGGACAATAGTCTGATTGATGTGATGGTGAATGAAGATTCGCCTAATGCCGATAGAGGCCTCATCAACGAATCCCTTTCTACGGAGATCAACCGCGCTTTACAGACGCTCACTCCTCGCGAGGCTGATATCTTGCGTAAATTCTTTGGTATCGGTACTCCCGAGAAGACTCTTGAGGAGATTGGCGACGAACTGCACCTCACTCGTGAGCGTGTACGCCAGATCAAAGAGAAAGCGATCCGCAAGCTCAACCAAGGCCAACGCAGCCACATCCTAATGACCTATTTAGGGTAACACGATTTGCGTGAGAACGGCAACGCCTCCCCAACGGGAGGCGTTTTTGTATTAGTCGAATAAGGTGGGTTGGTCATTATCAATCTTCTTAAGGATAGCGCGCATAAGTGTCTCGCGCACTAATCGGCTGCGATTGGTAATGTTATAGCGTGTACAGAAATTCTCCAATGCTCTCTGTTCGCGCTCATTGAGCATGATAGCGATGCGTTTATTACGCGCCTGCTTGGGATATTTGCCTTTTTCTATTGCTTTCATGCTTATAGGTATATTGCTATTTTGAGTCCAGACGCCACAAGGTTGCGTCCCGATTGATGGCTGAAAATATCTCCGTCTATTGTTTCGGTAGTGTATAGGCGCGCTTGTTGAAATTGTGCGTATAGTGCTACCACCAAGGCGGTCTTGCTATTGACAGTGTATCTATATCCCACATCCACGCCTGCGTATATACCTCCCGTATAGTCCTTGCTTAATGCTATTCCGTATCCGAGTGCCATACCGAACATCGGCGCATGTTTTTGCTCCATAAGCGGCATGCGTAATGCCACTTCGATAGGCATGAAATTATATTTCTCGTCTGCGAGGTAAAAACCATGGTATCCCACTCCTGCTCCTATGAATAGATGCTTATCGCCTATCTTATGGGAACCAACCAGCATATCTATGCTCATCGCGGCGCCTATGGTATCCTTGGGCAATACAGCTATGCCCGCAGCTGCTTCGAAGAGCACAGTAGCTTTTTTCTGCGTGCTTACCTCTACTGGTTTCTCTTTCTGTACCTCTGACTGCACCTCTTCGGTAGCGATTATCTCCACCACCTCTGCGCGCGGATATTGAAATCGTGCGCCCGAAGCATCGCGGATGATAACCACTTCTTCATTCTGCAATAGTATTTCTCCTCGCACGCGTGCGCCTGTACGCAATATTATTGTTTCCGCGCGCGCACACATGAGACATGCAGCAAGAAGTAAGATAGAGAGAATAGTCTTTTTCATATAGAGCACAAAAGTACTGCTTTTTTGGCAATTATGCAAATAAATCGCAGCAATTATTGCATTTTCCAGTAATTATTTCGTCATTCTTCCTCTACGAGTACAAAATCCACTTGTGAGCGATTGATATCCACGCGTGTCACTTTCACTCTCACCGCGTCTCCCAATGTGTACGATTTGACACTTTTTGTGTTTTTTTTGTTTTTTGCACCCTCTGCCACCAATCGATAGTTCTTGTCGTCATGTTGCCAATATTCTCCTTGCCCGATAGTAGAGACATGCACCAATCCTTCGCAGCGACTCTCGTCTAATTGGACGAATAATCCAAAATCCGTCACGCCAGATATATGTCCCGCCATTATTTCTCCCACATGATCTGCCATCCACATAGCTTGGTACATCTTATTGGATTCGCGTTCTGCCTGCTGTGCTTCTTGTTCGCACACAGAGCAATGGTCGCACATCTCTTGTAGTATCTCGCGTGGGAGCGTATCTCCTTTGCCTGTCAGGATATACTTATCCAATAGGCGATGCACCATTAAGTCTGGATAGCGTCGGATAGGCGATGTGAAATGGGTGTAATGGCTGAATGCCAGTCCGTAGTGCCCGATATTAAAGGTGGAATAGACGGCTTTTGCCATGGCGCGTATAGTGAGCATTTCTATCACTTGTGGTTGCACCCGATCACCCATACGCTTCTTAAATGCTTTGAGTTCAGATAGTTTATCTTCATCAGGTATATCGTGGATACGATAGACGAATGGTCTGCCGCCCACAGCCTTGGCCACGGTGCGATTAGCGAGGAGCATGAATTCCTCAATCAGGTGATGTGATTCGCTTGGGTGCTCAAAATATATCTCTACGGGATTACCCTTTTCATCCAGGCGGAACCGCATTTCTTCTTGCTCCACCATGAGCGCGCCTGCAGCTACGCGCGCGGCGCGCAACTGAGCAGCGAGGCGATGGAGCACGAGTATGGCTTCCTCCACCGCATTGGTAGCATTATTCGAAGCAATCACCTCTTGTGCCTCGTCGTAGTTAAGCCGCGCATCAGAGCAGATAACCGTGCGGCATAATTTATGCTTCAATACGCGTGCATTCTCGTCCATGGTGAATACCACCGACATGCATAGTTTCTCTTCATTAGGACGAAGCGAACAGAGGTCGTTGCATAATTCCTCGGGCAACATCGGCAATACGCGATCTACCAAATACACACTTGTGCCGCGCGTATAGGCCTCTTCGTCTATTTTACTGCCTGGCTTCACATAATGCGACACATCGGCTATATGCACGCCCACCTGCCATGTATCATCTTCGTTACGCTTCAAACTGAGCGCATCATCAAAATCCTTCGCATCAGCAGGGTCAATAGTAAATGTGAGCACATCGCGCATATCCCGCCGGCGTAATATTTCTTTAGAGTCTATCATAAGTTGCTATATATAATTCACAATTTGTAATATTCGAGTGCAAAATTACAAAAATTCTTGCATATCTCAAAAAAAAATAGTACTTTTGCACGCTTTTTTGGTATTAGGCGCTCTATTTTCGGATAGAGCACCGTGTTTTTTGGCGGTCTCCGCTGCTGCAAGAAAGCGAATAACATACCCAAAAACGAAATAAATAACAAACTAATACATATTTTTATGAAAATCAAAGTAAGTAATGTGAATCAGACCGCATGGAAGGAGTGCAATGTACACGCCACTCTGCCAGCTGATCTGAGCAAATTGCAAGAAATCGCCTACAACCTCTGGTGGAGTTGGAATGGCGAAGCAAAAGATTTATTCCGTTATATTGACATCGAGGCATGGCATCGTGTAAATTCTAATCCTGTCATGTTGCTCAATACGATTAGTTATGATCGTATGGTACAGTTGTCAAAGGATAAGAAATTCATGAAGCAGTTGAATGCCGTATATGCTGATTTCCGCGCATATATGGACACTCCTAAAGATAAGAAAAAACCTACCGTTGCCTATTTCTCTATGGAGTATGGTTTGAGCCATGTGCTCAAGATTTACTCTGGTGGTTTAGGTATCTTGGCGGGTGACTACATCAAAGAGGCTTCTGACTGCAATGTGGATATGACTGCTATTGGTTTCTTATACCGCTATGGTTATTTCACACAGACTTTGTCTCCAGAAGGTCAGCAGATTGCTAACTACGAGGCACAGAACTTCTCCAACCTCCCTATCACTCAAGTGAAGAACGAGGATGGTTCAAACATGATTATTGAGGTTCCTTATCCAGGCCGTACTGTAAAAGCATATTTATGGAAAGTGGCTGTAGGTCGTATGGACCTTTACCTCTTGGATACCGATAATGAGTTCAACTCTGAGTGGGATCGTCCTATCACTCACCAGCTCTATGGTGGCGATTGGGAGAACCGTATTAAGCAAGAGATCATGCTCGGTATTGGTGGTATGCTCGCGCTCAATAAATTGGGCATCAAGAAAGATGTTTACCACTGCAACGAGGGTCACGCTGCACTCATGGGCTTGCAACGCCTTGTGGACCTTGTGCAGAGCGGTTTGACTTTCAACCAAGCCAAGGAAGTAGTACGCGCAAGCGGTCTCTACACCTGCCACACTCCTGTACCTGCAGGTCACGACTATTTCGAGGAGGGCCTCTTCTACAAGTACATGAGCGAGTATGCGGACAAACTCGGCATCGAGTGGCATGACCTCATCG
>CALATT010000069.1 GCA_937891905.1 uncultured Bacteroidales bacterium
CGATAGATAGGTAAGTAGATTTTTAACCACTTACGGTACGATTTGGGTAGAATAAACAACTGAATACCAGCATAACGCAAAGAGCACAAGACCCAATATAGTCGTATTCTTCTTCCTTCCGGATAACGCATTATATATGCCCTTGCCTCATCCCGGGCGAGGGTATTTTTCTTAACATCTCCTTTTGGATGCGTTATTAGTACTCGATCATCCACTTCGCAGCGCAAGCCCCAATGGCGCGCATAGAAACATGCTACTATATCTATTCCCCATCCGTGCGGATTAAGGTCAAAAGGAGTTAATTGTTTATACACCTCTTTACTATACATACCGAGCATTCCTTCGGCAAAAGCCACCTTACGGCGCCCACCTATTTTGCGAGCATAGGAAGAAGATGCCCAAGTATAAGAATCGTCCGTATGACAAGGGCAATAGACACCTACCCCTTCAAAAGATTCCGTAAGAAGAATATGCGTAAGTTGTTCCAAAGACTCGTGTGTTATTTGCACATCGGAGCATATAAAGAATAGGTATGGATAATTTCCTTCTTCTGCCATTTTGATAGCACACTGCATCATTCCTCCATAATAGACATTAGGCAGATAGACTGTTGCCCCATCAAAAGAGTTTGGGCGTTCACCACTATCCGCATCAATGATATGACAATCAAAAGAATGACATAATTCGCTATAAATAAACTCTGCATTCTTTGCTTCGTGGTAATTAAATATGCAGAAAAGGATATTACTTGCTTTCATTACGCTTCTTCATTAATTTACTTTTTCCCAACCATTGTGGCAAGATAATTACTCCCGCTACGAGATAGTAATAATAGGTACATAGACGCCAAATAGAGGCAATTACGACCGCCGCCATGGGTTGAGAAATATATTCTACCAAAAAGTCGTCAAACATCACTTCTGCGAATCCACTACCTCCTGGTGTAGGAACAATCATTCCTACTATGCCTAAAACATACTGGCGTGCGAAGCACATCAGATTATCTGCAAGCGATAAGGAATTGAATATCATAATAGCAGCATTGGCAATCAAAAATCGGAAGGTCCATATACCTATCGTAGAAGCCGATACGCGAAGCCAGTATAAGAAAGACTCGTGTTTTATTTCTCTCGCGCATTGGCGTATTTCCACAGCAGTGCGGAGAGCACGAGTACGATACTTGTGAAGGAACTTAAATGAGAACACAAATCCTATTATTTTCACCAATATATTGGGCTTGCAGAACACACCTATGAATAATATAGTAACCCATACAAACTTCATCACATATCCCACGATAAAGGCCCATAGGTAACCATACTGGAAATATCCTTCTGCTGTAAACATTTCTCCGTATGGAATGAGTGCCAATAGCACAGGGAAGAATACTATCATGAGCAGTTCATCTAAAAACAAAGCCAAGATAGTCATAGAAGTAGCTCGACTCACCTTCACTCCCTCTCGATGTAAGAAAAGCACCTCTAACGAAGAACCTCCTGCAGCCGACGGAGTGACCGCTGATGTAAATTCATACAACATGCGTACGCGATACAATTGGCGAAAAGAAAGCGGCATACCTGACATGACACGCATGCGGTACATACCCGACAAGTCCTTACAAAATGTCAGTAGCAATACGAATAGCACAAATACCCACCAATAGTCCACTACCATGATAGGTTCTGTAGGTATGCCATTATGCATCTCGCGCCACAGCATGTAACCCACTCCTATTAATCCAAATAGGATAGGCCAGATGACCATTGATGGTTTAAACCGAGAAGCAACCGATTTGTTAATCTTATTAGTAATATTATTTCCTTCGCTCATCACTAAAAGTATTACAACTCTTGAAGAAATTGAGCTATTTGAACAGCTCCGTTACCAGCCTCGCGCACTTTGTGCGTAGCTTCAATAAAAGGCGTAAGAATAGTAGGATCATCCATACAATTATTCACCCATCTTACAATCTGCTTGGAGTGAGGTAAGAAGCGTCCGCAATAAAGGACTGATGTAAATAGAGTATTGGATAGATATTCTATTTCTGATGCGCAGTAGAACACGCCGAAAGGAACACCCATTAGTGTGCTATCTAACATTGCATTGGGTCCACCCTTTGTGAGTAATATATCAGAAGCTCGATTCAGTTCATACACTTTTTCCACAAACTCATACGGGCGCAAATCAATATTGGATGGCAATGTATCCTTCAGGCTTTTTAGCCGCATATACAGCAACTTATTCGTACCGCAAATGGCGATTATGGTAATTGGGCGTTTCACTGTCAATAGTGCATTAACAACTCGATTCATGCCCGATTTGCCATAACCTCCAGCTGCCACCATTACAGTAAACCTATCCTGCGGCAGACCATATTTAGCACGGAAGAAAGATTTATCCTCCGTCACATCCATTATCTCCTTTCTTGTTACAAATGGGACAACTAACAATTGTTTGCGCAAGAAATCATGTCTCAACGCATCCTCAAAAGCCATACGACAATTAACAATAAACTTATCCACTCGTATATTCCACCAATTATGGACACTATTATCTGGGTCATATGTAACGACCTTGACATACGGGTCTATCTTATCGCGGTATTGGGTAGCAAAAAAAGAAGTGAGGTAGTGAGTATCTACGATAATATCTGGTTTTATTTGCTCAAGCAATTGCAGATATTTTTTACGCACACGGCGATAAACCGTTTCCACAACAAAAGGCAAGGAATTATGTATGCCGAATATATGTGTAGCAGCCATTTGTATGCGATTATACCAAGGGAAGGTATTTGCTCTCTTAACATCGCATACAAATTGCCTCTCTAATTTACACAAAGACGGATCCTCCTTAAAAAGGTCTTTTCGAATAAGCTCTATATTAGGGTCATTGAGTTCTTCTATGGCATCTGCTATAGAATTAGCTGTAGAAATATGGCCAAACCCCGCCTCTATATATGTGACTAATATGCGTTTTTTCAATGGTTGCATAAATACTGCATTACACCTTAAAGTTCCTAATGGGGCGGCAAAGGTACAAAAAAAATCCCACATACGCAAATATGTGGGACTTTTTTATCGTTTTTAATTCATTATCGTGCTAATTGGAACTTACCGCCCTTAGCCACTTTCTTTGTCTTCGAATCAAAGAATACATAGAAGAGAACTTGGTTGGTAGGTGGTGCGAAATAGACACCTACTGCAGAAGGAAGAGCAGAAACAAGTTTCTGGTTTCCATCCTCATCTACTTCTACAACCACATCTTCAGGATGCGCGGTTGGTAAGGTTTCAATCTTCAGCAGACGACCATTCACATCGTAGATACCTATTTGAACTCCAATACTGATAGTAACTGCTTTGTATTGTCCATCGCCAGCATAGAAGAAGAGGTAATCATCTGTATCTGTTTCGGCGCTTGCATTCCAGTTAGCATAGCGGAATTGCAACACATAGACCATGGTGGTTCCATCTTGTGCGGTACAGAACACTGCTACATCCTTACCATTCTCCACTTCGGTTTCCATACCGAGTTCCCAAGTAGCGAGCGTATCTAGTGGTTCTGCTGTGATGGAAGGCAACACAGCGCCTGGTACTAATTGAATGGTATAAACCAAGGTATCCATGTTATAATCACGCACCTCTGTACCGTCTAACCAGATCATACGCAAATGTGCTTCATTAGAAAGTAGTATTTCTTGGTGGATAACATATACGCTCATTGTGCCATCCGCTGCGGTGACAAATACCTGCGCGGTAGTGCCATCCATAACCACATTATAAGTAGCATTTAGATCCTCAGGCACGGCAGTGATGGCTGTCGCGTCAAAGAGTTCGGATGGGGCTGTTCCAATTGGATAGGTAATCGTATATTCGATGGTATCAGGAGAGAAACCATCTACAGTCACTCCATTGATTTGCAAGTCAATCAACTGGCTATTAGAAGAGAGCAGATGCACAAAGACAATTGTATATTCCTCAACCTCCAGGCCGTCACCTGCTGTGACAGTGAGTGTGAGTTGTGTATCGCCATTCCATGTTGTATCCACTTGTTGTTGCTCATCGCCTACAACCCATGTTACGATAGGCATGGTAGCTCCATAAGGAACTGTATCCTGATAGTTGAACTTATCCGCTGCAAAACCATCTATCTCTGTACCGTCTAATAGGAGTGACTTGAGATAGGCATTATTGGACTTCGCGATAGTGAAGGTGAGTGTGTAGGTATTGCTTGTCATGCCATCTTCTGCTGTCACAATGATTTGATTGCCATTGATAACCATTGTGGCTGCAGTATCTGCTGGTACCGCTGTGATGGTAGGGATAGAAGATCCATATGGCAAGAGCACATCGTAATTCAACTGGTCAGCATAGAAATTAGTCATATCCACACCATCCAAAGCAATAGATTTGAGGTATGCATTGGTGGATTTAGCAATAGTAAAGGTGAGTGTATATGTATTGCTTGCCACTCCATTTTCTGCTGTCACCACAATGGTAACCATATTGCCATTTGCCGTCTTCGTAGCTTTACTCTTAATATCTGTCAGGATGTAATCCACTTCAGGCATTTGGGTGGTGCCATATGGCAGTTCTACCGTGTAGTTGTACTTAGTTGGAGCAAAGCCATCCAATGCCACTCCACCTACGAAGATATTTTCCAATGTGCATATATCAGAAGGTAAGATAGTGATTGTGAGCGTGTAGGTATGGCTTGTCAAACCATCTTCTGAGGTAACTACGAAGGTTACTTTCTCACCTGTAGTTTGTTTCTCGGAGTTCATCTCTACTATTGCACCTTGGCAAGCTACTGCAGACACTTGTGGGATTGTAGAACCCGAAGGCAGAGCCAGTGTGTAGTCGTATTTAGTAGAAGCAAAACCTGCTATTTGTGTTCCATCTGTCATGATAGAAGTGAGATATGCATCTGTAGCTAACGCACGCACTTTAGCCAATACAGAGTATTTCTTGGTAGTCTCGCCATCTGCTGCTGTTACGAGCACAAAGATAGCAGTGTGGGTATCATCAATATTGACTTGCGTATATTCTACTGTAGCATTCTCATCTTGCGCGGTAGCGCTGAACTCATCCAACGAAGAGAGCGAAACGATATAGTCGTAAGTCTCTGAGTAGAAATCTTGCACTGACTGCTTATTGATTTCCATCGTCTCCAAGAGGGCATTAGACGAAGCGTTGCGGTTGATGATATATGTTGTATCCTTAGTAGTGCCATATACAGTGATCACATATTGCTTAGGCGTTGTTTTCATTACTACACTATCGAGTGGGTATTCACGATCGTAGTCAAGAACGGGTTCCGTCTCTAAGTTCTTCAGCAATGCTGTTGATACACCTGTGATAAGGTTATCTGCAGGCACATTAGTTACTTTCGTCTCTTGGCTTGCACCCTTCTCCCATGCTGCGTAATAAGTTTTCTTATCGCCATTCTCTGCTGTAACAGCGATGACATATGCGGTGTCATTCGTGGTAACAGCTATCGTTTGATAAGGAGAACCTTTCACTACGGTCAGATCTTTGCCATTGAGCGTATAGGTGCAGTTAGTATTCGCAGAAGTAGGACGGGTCACGGTGAGTGTGTAAGTAGTAGAGGAGAGGTCCTCTGCGTAGTTGACGATAGTAGCCGTGCGTGTTGCTTTTGCGCCCGATTTAGTCCATGCATTGCTCCATGTTACTACTGGCATTTGATCTGGTACTTCTCCTTTGAAAGTAAGTGCAGGCAACACCAATTCGGAGTCAGCAAAATCTGCTGTAAAGTTCTTACCTGATAAAGTAGCAGCTTGACCATCCACTGTCAATGCAGTAAGTGTGCTATTATATACGAAACCTATACGATCAATATAAATCACATCGCCGTACCCACAGAAATTTTTAGTCCAGCAACCCGCATCGGTGCCCGCTTTATGACCATTAGAAGCGTCAATATTGATATTAAGGTTTGTGATAACCTTATTGGCAGTAGCTAATGGTTGGCGATGGGTTGTATAATTAGATGTTACTTCTGAAGCAATATAATCAGTTGTCACTACATTATTTTGCTCATCTGTAAACACGAATGAGAACCTTGATTTCAAGCCTTCGTCATCCACCAACTGATAGGTAATATCTGCTGCATCTGGTGTATTACGGAAAGGAATACCACCTGAGAATGAAGCACTTGAGCCTCCATTAACTGCATATTTGAATCCATCTGTACTACCTAATGTCAGCACTAATGGTGCAGAACTCTTAAGTTCCGCCCAGTACCCCCAAGTGATACCGAGTATACCATCTTTTAGTTTAAATATTTCTCGACCTGGATTATCCACTTTCCAGAATGATTTTTGGAAATCCTTGTATTGGTCTGCATAACCATACCAACCCACAGGCATTTCTGTATGCTTGGTATTCTTTAAACCTGTACGATAGTCTGTGAAATCACCATTTGGAATCACATCGTTCTTATAATAATAATAGAAGGTATAGTAGCGAGTATTGTCATACTCATCGATTACTTCCACTTGGGTATATTTATTATTATCCTGCAGTGTGGTTGCTGTTACACCCGCCGCTCCTGTGTGTGCGTAAGTCAAAGCAGGCTTTGCAGTCACAGGAATAACATAGGTAAGTACATTCGGATTGAAATTAGCTAATGCGGCTCCATCTACAGTTACATTGATAAGTGAATAAACAGGATAATCTGCCACCTTAGGCGTAATCGTGTACACCTTATCAGCCTCTGCTGGATTGAATGACTTAACGGTAATCGTTGTAGGTTCATTTACACCATTATTGAAAATTGTCACCTTTTGATCCTCATAATTCTTCACCACTGATATAATCAGTTCGGTAGTACCATAAGGGAAATCGAGTACAAAATTAGGTCCTTTACTCATATCCAATGCACCAATTCCATCCACCACGATACTTGCCAGTTCATTAGGAATAGCAGGAGGAGTGATAGTAAAGTCAAAGGTGTATATTTTCTTAGTGCCATCTTCAGCAGTTACTTCCACAGAAGAGGTCTTGCCTATTGGTGCTTCGGTGATGACAAGCGCTTGCTCAGCCTCTGCACGCTCCACATGGAAGAGAGGCGTGGTTGTAGTGCCATAAGGCAATGCTATATTATATGTGTATTGCGTAGGATCGAAAGCATAACCAGTGTGTACTCCATCTAACTCAATAGATAACAATTGTGTATTGCTTGATTTCTCCACAGGGAAAGCGATGGTATATACTTTCTGCGTCTTGCCATCTTCTGCTAACACACGGATAATCGTATTTCTATCCACTGCGCCGTGCTCCACCATGATTGTTTGTCCTGCGTTTGCTGCGACAGGAACAACTGCAGGCACTTGCTTGGTGCGCTTAGGCAATTGATAGGTGTATGAAGTGGTGTTGGCATTGAAAGCTGCGTATGGTTCACCATCGATATATAATCCTGCTAAGTTAGCATCTTTGGAAGCAGGGAAGGCATCCATTGGGAAAGCAGGCATTTGCACATTATCTGGTTCGTTAAATCGAATGGTATAGGTATTTGGCGCTCCTTCTTGTGGTGTAACCACAATACGCGCTGTACCATAGGTAGAAGGCATAGCGATTGCTACCGATTGACCCGCATTTGCATCTACCGTCACGACAGGCATAGTAGCACTCTTCCATTCGATAGCATAATCCAAATCTTCTGGCATAAAACCAACTAAAGAATCGCCATTGAGGTATATCATCTTCAGGAAAGCATTTGCTGATTTCTCCACTTCGAAAGCGATGACATACAAGCGTGTTGTACCATCACCAGCTGTAACGGTGAGACGAACTGTCATTGCTGTTTGATTAATAGCCTGCGTTACTTTCTGGTATTGGTCACCAACTGTCCAAGTGATGGTTGGCATTTGGGTAGTACCGATAGGAAGTACTATGGTGTAGGCCAATGAATCAGCATGGAAAGTAGATAAGTTCTCTGCATTCACTGCGATGGCCTGCAGTGCATTATTGCTTGACTTCTCCAAACGGAAGTTGAGACGATATGTTGAAGTAGCGCCACTTGCTGCAGTTACTTCAATGCGTGTGGTGCCATCCAAACCACCTTCTATGAGTTTGATAGTTTGGTATTGGTCACCTGCTGTCCAAGTGATTTTAGGTAACTGCGTAGTACCTACTGGTAATGAAATTGTATATACAAATTTATCCGCAGCAAAACCATTCAACTCCTGACCATCCAACTGAATACCAGCAAGATAGGAATAAGACGAAGCTTCAATCTTGTAGGTAATCTTATATATCTTACTAAGCGAAGTGCCAGGGATAGAAACCTTAATTTGTGCGCCTTGGTCAAGTGAGTTTTGCAGCAATTCTACTTTCTGTATTCCTTGGGCATACGCAGACTCCCAAGTAATGACAGGCAATGTGCTTGTACCCAAAGGAAGGGAGATAGTATAGTTTGACTTAGTAGCTGCATATCCAGGCAATAGATTACCATCCACATAGATGGCTTTAAGTGTTACATCTGTGAGCGCAGCCACAGAGAAAGTGATGGTATAGGTTTGTGTAGTACCATCGGCTGCAGTGACGAGCACTGTTGCGTTTCCTGTCACGCTATTGGCTTGCGTGATAACAACAGAGGCATTCGCATCTTGCGCTGTTGCGGTTACAGTAGGAATAGTGGTGGTGCCATATGGCAATGCCACATTGTAGGTACCTAAATAGGCGTTAAAACCATTAACTGTTGCACCATTGACTTGCAAATCAGCGAGTTTCGCATTATTGCTTGCGCGTGATACAAATTTAATCTTATAAGTAGTAGTTGACTTGCCGTCTTCGGATGTAACGGTAATAGTGGTTGGTTCGCCATCCACTTGTCCTTTTGTAACCTTGCACTCTGTATCAGTGAGGCGGCGACCAGGGAAAGTAACTTTTGCCTTTCTGCTATTCGTCAGCGAACCCGCGCCACGCACAGCATATATATCAGGAATAGCAGTTACTCCTTGACCCAATGAATAAATCTGTTCTTCTGTGCTGTTTGGGTCAAAGGCTTTCCATTCACGACCATTGATATATAGTTTTTGAATCTTGCTTGAATATACGAGTGATATATCATCTACATCCATGGTGCTACCCGCATACTGACCCGTATTAGCACGGAAATCAGGGTAGCGACCTGCCGAAAGAATCACATTGCACTTTTGCGGCACATCGTCATTGAGATAATAGATAGGAATGACTATTCGCGTCCAATTGGAATACACTTTTCTATCGCAGATCCATCCCTCAGCTATCTGCTTAGCATATGTTTTGGTCTCACATTCATTACCATTAAGTGCCTGACGGATATCAGACTCCTCGTCTACACAATACTCTGGTTTACTCTTATATATATTCGTGCACGAACCATTCTTGGCTTTGTACGAAGTACCTTGAGAAGTACCTGACCACGCGTAATAGAGGATATTAAAATCTTCATCCATCACACGATCACCATCCGCTCCGTCTGCGCCTTTATCGTAATAGCGCTTAATCCAGACAACCATAGAGTCTGGGCGGTATTTCCATTGAATACCACCATATGTACCTGCGGTAGCGTCATCAATAGCGGTAATACTTGACACATACGCCCATGGTTTTCCAAGTGCCACATAACCAGGCGAAGTGGCGCCTATACCCATTGCGCCTACCCATTGGTCTTGAATTTTCAAAGCAGATCCTGAACGACCTGTTGTCTTGTGCGCAAAGTTCTTGTTAACACCCATTTGCGACACATTGGAGTAATTCCAATACTTTGGTTGCTCCTTATCTGCGAACTTAGCACCGCTCCAATCCTCAAAACCCGGGTCGGTGAATTGCTGCGCAGAAACATTTGATGTGCATACAGCCATCAAAATGACTAATAAAAATTGTAAAAATTTACTCATGTTAATATTTTAATTAAATTTATTACGATTTTAGGGCTCAAAAGAGCACAAATTTTATCGAGTGCAAAATTACTGCTTTTTTTTCAAGCCCACAATACCAACAATTACGAAAAAAGTTACATTTATTAAGCACACTCTTTTCAAAAACTGCAAAATTGAGTTGACAAAGTACATTATTTTTAAGATTTATCGTTACATTCACAACATGTTTATATCGCTTTGCTTGAATGCTTAATAGCAGGTGATTATTTGAAACTGCGCATTCTGGCATGATATTTGTTATTTATATAAGGTATTATACACCGTGGGGTTGTAACACGGTCCTTTAGATAGAAAATAACATTATAAAACGAAATAACATTATGCAAAACCCTATTGACATTCGCGAGTTACAAGAGCGCGTAGAGCGTGAGAGTTCGTTCGTAGAAGCTCTCACATTAGGTATTAACCAAGTTATTGTAGGTCAGAAGCACCTTGTGGAAAGTCTATTAATTGGTTTATTGAGTGATGGGCATATCCTTTTGGAGGGTGTTCCTGGTTTGGCAAAGACATTAGCAATCAAGACATTAAGCGAACTGATCAAAGCAGATTTTAGTCGTATCCAGTTCACACCAGATTTATTACCAGCCGATGTAATCGGTACGCAGATTTATAGTCAGAAGAGCGAAGAATTCCGCATCAAACGCGGTCCTATCTTCGCTAATTTTGTATTAGCAGATGAGATTAACCGTGCCCCCGCAAAGGTGCAATCTGCATTACTTGAAGCAATGCAAGAGCGCCAGATCACAATTGGCGACGAGACCTTCCCATTAGGCAAACCATTCCTTGTATTGGCAACCCAGAACCCTATTGAGCAAGAAGGTACCTACCCTCTTCCAGAGGCACAAACTGACCGATTCATGCTGAAGGTGGTGATTGGTTATCCTAAGAAAGAAGAGGAACAGCTTATCATCCGCCAAAATATTAGCAATGAAAAGAAGCAAGTATTGCCTATCCTTTCTACCGACGACATCCTGAAGGCTCGCACCATTGTGAATGAGATTTATTTGGATGAGAAGATTGAGAAATATATTGTGGATATCGTCTTTGCTACTCGTCAACCAGAGGAGTATGGATTGAAAAACATGAAGCAGATGATAGCCTTTGGTGGTTCTCCTCGTGCAAGTATCAATCTTGCTCGCGCTGCTCGCGCTTACGCTTTCTTGCACCGCCGTGGATATGTGACACCAGAGGATGTACGCGCCGTATGCTATGATGTGCTCCGCCACCGTATTGGATTGACTTACGAAGCCGAAGCCAACAATATTACCACAGAAGATATCATCACCGAAGTACTCAACGCTGTACAAGTGCCATAACATGACCAGTGAAGAACTTTTACAAAAAGTCAGGAAGATAGAGATAAAGACTCATGGTTTGAGTCGTAACATCTTCGCAGGCGAGTACCACAGCCAATTCAAAGGTCGTGGTATGGCTTTCTCGGAGGTGCGCGAATATCAACCAGGAGATGATGTGCGTTCTATCGATTGGAATGTAACGGCCCGCCTCAATAAACCATATATCAAGGTATATGAAGAAGAGCGCGAATTGACCGTCATGCTGCTTGTGGATGTGAGTGGTAGCCGCAATTTCGGTACAATCAGTCAGTTCAAGCGCGACTCCATGGCGGAGATAGCAGCCACACTTGCATTCTCCACCATTGAGAACAACGACAAAGTGGGTGTCATCTTCTTCTCGGATAAGATAGAGAAATTTATTCCACCCAAGAAAGGCAAGAGTCATGTACTGCATATCATTCGCGAGTTGATATCCTTCGAACCAACGAGTAGCGGTACAGATATTAATCAAGCGCTGCAGTACCTAACGAATGCGCAGAAACGCCGTTGCACTGCCTTCTTGATTAGTGACTTGCAAGACCCACAGTTTGCCGTTACCGAGACGCGTACCAAAAGCGGTGTGACACCCATTGTTATTGCTTCGCGCAAGCATGATTTGAATATCATCCAGATATACGATCGCCGCGATGCCGAATTGCCTGATGTGGGACTGATCAAGATGAAAGATGCAGAGAGCGGTGTGCGCGTATGGACAGACACCTCGCTCCGTAGCACACGAGAAGCATACGCAGCCCATTGGAATAAACAGCAGCAGAATTTAGTGGCATTATTCCAAAAGACAGGTATTAATCATGTATCGCTGCGTACGGACGAAGATTTCGTTAAAGCCTTGATGCGACTGTTTAAACAAGGGACAAAGTAACAAAGGACTGAAAACTGACCACTGAAAACTGATAACTTAGCATGTACCATTTATTATTAGCAATTATTGTAAGTGCCTCCATCGACTCAACCACTCTCATGTTGGGCGACCAGACAGACATGCACTTACAAGCCACAATAGATGCGCAAGAACAACTATCATTTCCTACTTTTGACCACTTATTACAGGATGAGATAGAGATTATTGATAGAACAATTGTGGATACCATCACTTTGGATGATGGACGCAAGCAACTCAATCAGTACTTGACCATCACCAGTTTTACGGACTCACTCTATACAATACACCCTATCCCATTCGTGAGTGGCAATGATACTTTCTGGAGCGAATCGCTCGCACTCAATGTGATTCAACCCTTTGAAGTAGATAGTTCATTGGCTATCACGGATATTAAGGATATTGAGAAAGCACCCATCTGGTGGTGGGGCATTTTCCGTTGGGTAGTATTGGTTATTTGCCTAATAGGCGCAGGCATAGGTGTGTACTACCTCGTTAGATGGTTAAAGAGCAAAGAACAAGAAAAAGAGGTTATTAACCCCGAATTATTGCGCCCTGCTGATGAGGTGGCATTAGAAAAACTGGATATCATCAAAGAGCAAAAGATTTGGAAAGAAGGTAAGCACAAAGAATACCACACCCAGTTAACGGATGTGATACGCGAGTATGTGAGTCGCCGCTATGAAATCAATAGTACAGAAAAAACCTCTGACGAGACGCTACGCGCACTCAAACCGATGTTTAGAGACCAGCGAGAGTTATTCCATCGATTAGAGAAAATGCTACAAGTAGCTGATTTAGTTAAGTTTGCAAAATGGCACACAACGCCTGATGAGAACGAACAAGGGTTGCAGACTGCCTATGATTTCGTGAATGAAACAAAAGAGGTTATCACCGAAGAAGAAGGAAAGGAGGAAGAGGTATGACATTTGCTAATCCAGGATACTTATTCTTATTACTTCTACTTATCCCCGTTATCGGGTGGTATATATACGAATTACGCAAAGCGGACGCCAGTGTTCAGATAGGTGACACGCGCGTACTACAAAAGCAACCCAAATCATTACGCGTACGCCTACTACACCTACCTTTTATTCTTCGCGTAGCTGCTATCACCTTATTATCACTCGCGCTCGCGCGGCCGCAACTTACCAATCGATGGTCGTCCGAGTCCACAGAGGGTATAGACATCATGATGGCATTGGATATCTCAGGTACAATGTTAGCCGAGGACTTGAAGCCCAACCGTCTCGAAGCAGCCAAACAAGTGGCTTCGGATTTCGTGCTGGCGCGACCCAATGACCAAATAGGATTGGTAGTCTTTGCGGGAGAGAGTTTCACACAATGCCCATTAACTATCGACCACGCCGTATTAGTCAATCTATTCCAATCCGTTGAATACGGAATGATAGAAGACGGCACTGCTATTGGTTTGGGATTGGCGAATGCAGTGAATCGCATGAAAGACTCACAAACCAAATCCAAAGTAGTGATCTTGCTTACCGATGGTAGTAACAACCGCGGAGACATCGATCCACAGACAGCAGCAGAGATAGCCAAGACCTTTGGTATTCGCGTTTACACGGTGGGCGTAGGTAGTTATGGTCAGGCACGCGTTCCCGTACAAACACCTATCGGCACACAATATATAACGATGGACTCAGAATTTGACGAGACCACACTGCAGCGCATCGCGCAAACCACTGGAGGACAATACTTCCGTGCTACTGACAATAGCAGTTTGAAAAAGATCTACGAGCAGATAGACCAATTAGAGAAGACTAAACTGCGTGTACGCGAATATGCCAAGCATACCGAGAATTTCGCGCCATTCTTATATGCTGCCCTACTCTGCTTGTTAGGCGAAATACTACTTCGCTATTTTGTGCTGCGTACGATTACACAATAATGATTGACTATTGAAAACGAATATAATATGTTTCGATTTGCAAATATAGAAATGCTGTGGTGGTTATTAGCTATTCCTGTAGCCATAACCGTTTATATCTATTTCACACGCCGCAAGCGTAAGCAATTACTTGCTTTTGGCGACCTTGAATTAATGGAGCAATTAATGCCCAACGCAAGTCATGTGCGTGGACATGTGAAGTTTGGTTTACTCCTACTCGCGTTATCCCTCCTCATCATCTCCTCTGCTCGCCCACAATTTGGTCAGTCAGAGCGCACAGAGAAAAGGCAAGGTATTGAAGCTGTTGTCACATTGGATATCTCTAATTCCATGTTGGCTGAGGATGTAGCACCTAATCGTTTAGATCGCGCGAAACAGATGATGAGCAAACTTATTGACCAAATGGTGGAAGATAAGATAGGCGTAGTTGTTTTTGCTGGCGACGCATTCATCCAATTACCTATCACTTGCGATTATATATCGGCTAAAATGTTTCTCAACACTATCAAACCCGAATTGATTAAGACACAAGGAACAGCAATCGGGCAAGCCCTTAATACCTCTATGCGTTGTTTTGGCACACTCAACCCCGAGGACGAGAAAACTATTGCAAACGCTAATCGTGCGATTATTCTCATCACAGATGGCGAAAACCATGAAGACGATGCAGTAGCGGTTGCGCAGCGCGCCAGCGAACTAGGAATAAAGATTATTGTGGTGGGTATAGGTAAACCCGAAGGTAGTCCTATTCCTATGCCTGGCACAAATGATTTCAGAAAAGACCGCGAAGGTCGCGTGGTGGTAAGTAAACTCAACGAACAAATGTGCCGTGAGATAGCAAACGCGGGTAATGGTATATATGTACGCTGCGACAACACCAATACCGCCATGAAAACCATTGAAAAAGAAATAGACAAAATAGCCACACAAGAAATTGAGACACAAGTATTTACCGATTACAATGAGCAATTCCAGAGTTTTGCTCTGATCGCATTACTCATCATCTTGGTTGACTTCTTCATCTTCAATCGCAAAAATAAATCCATTACACGAATGGATATTTTCAGGGAGGAAAAACAATGAAAAAAAGTATTATAATCACATTCCTATCCTTATTCCTTGTTCCATGCTCCTTAGTCTTCGGTCAACGCGAGGCGAGTGATGTACGCAAAGGCAATAAGCAATATAATAAGCAAGATTACAGCGCCGCTGAAATCAGTTACCGCAGAGCCTTAGACACCAATAAAGAGAGTTATGCTGCGCAATACAACTTAGGCGAAGCACTCTTCAAACAAGACAAATATCCCGAAGCCTTAGCAGCCTACGAGAGCGCTGCGCGTATGCTGGATAAGAATAAAGATAAAGAGCAAATGGCTAAAGTGATGCATAATATAGGTAATTGCCAGTTTGCCCAACAGCAGTACGACAAGGCAGTTGCTGCTTTTCAAGAGTCATTGCGTGCCAATCCGAAAGACAATGATACACGCTACAACCTTGTAAAAGCCATGGAAATGCTGCAGCAGCAACAACAGCAACAACAGCAAAACAAAAACCAACAGCAACAGCAACAAGAACAACAAGAACAGCAGCAACAAGAGCAAGAACAACAAGAGCAGCAACAACAAGAGCAGCAACAGCAGCAACAAGAGCAGCAAGAGCAGCAGATGGACCAAGAGACAGCAGAGCGTATTCTGCAAGCATTAGAGCAGGATGAGCAAGACACGCAAGAAAAGATGGAACGGCAGCAAGGTAAGAAACGCCGTGTAGAAAAAGAATGGTAATCCACATATAACTACTACGATATGAAAAAAATTCTATTTATATGTTTATCTATCTGCTTCGCAGTCTGTTGTTTGGCTGAGGAAGTAACATTTAAGAGTCAAGCGCCTAACCAAGTGATTGTTGGAAGACCATTCCAACTCACTTTTTCGGTCAACCACCGCGGTAAAGACCTGCGTGCGCCTGAGTTCACCGATTTTGATGTGCTGGCAGGCCCATACACTTCTACAAGTAGCAGCACTTCGTTTGTGAATGGTCACCGCACTTCCAGTTTTAGTCAAACATACACCTACACGCTGATTGCACAGCACCCAGGTACATTCACCATTGGTCCTGCTACCATCAAAGTGGATGGAGAGAATTACCAATCCAATGGTGTGCGCATTCAGGTATTGCCCGAAGATGAGCCAACGACGGCAGATAATGACGCATCATCTGCTTCTTCACAACGCCAACCGACTCAAAACAGTGGCGATGCGCAGGTGGGCAATAATAACCTATTCGTGCGTACTATCGTTTCTAAGACGCGCGTACATGAGCAAGAAGCATTGCTCCTTACTTACAAACTTTATTTTGCCAATGTGGATGTAGCGCAGTTGACCAATAATACCAAACTGCCTGAGTTCACAGGTTTTCTAAAGCAAGAACTTAATATTGAGAATATTCAGACCGAGTTAGAGCACTATAATGGTCGTAATTACCAAACGGCTGTATTATACCAAACTATTCTCTATCCACAGCATGCAGGAGACATCAAGATTGGTCCCGCTAATTTTGAGGCAGTCATTCGTGTGCAAACCAGACAACAAGTACGCAGTATATTCGATGATTTCTTCGCCTCCTATACCAATGTAACCAAAGGTATCACGGCGCCTGGAACCACTATTCATGTGAGCAGTCTGCCATCGGGCAAACCTGCCACATTCTCAGGCGGTGTGGGTACTTTCAACCTCACACCAACTATCTCGCAGACAGAAGTGCTTGCCAATGAAGCGATCACTATTCGCTTGGATATAAGCGGTTCGGGAAACATGAAACTACTCAAGACCCCCGATATAAATTGGCCTGAAGGATTTGAACCCTATGATCCTAAGGTAACCAATAATTTCTCCACCACCACAGCAGGCGTGAGCGGCACGAAATCGATTGAGTACTTGGCTATTCCTCGTAATGCAGGCGAATACACCATTCCTCCAGTAGCATTCAGTTATTTCGACATCGACAGCAAGCAATACCGCACACTCAGCACGCCTGAATACACCATACGCGTGAAGCGTAACGGCAATGAGAGCGTAGCGGGGAATGAGGGAAGCGATGTAAGCACCACGCCTGTTTACACGCCTCAAGAAGAGATTAAGCAGTTAGGAACTGACATCCGCTATATAGACACCAAACCCTTCGTAGTGACACAAGGAGGCAAGAAATTCCGCCTCTCATCTCTCGGCACAGGCATTGCATACGCCTACCTCTCTCCATTACTCATCGCGATGGGCGTTTTAGTGATCCTACGCAAGCAGATTCGCGAGAATGCCGATATACGCAAGGTGCGCTACAAGCATGCTAATAAAGTGGCACAAAAGCGCTTACGCGCCGCAGAGAAAGCATTGAAAGAGAATGATAAGGAGCATTTCTATGCTGAGATAGAGAAAGCTGCTTGGACTTATTTGAGCGACCGTTTATCTATTCCTACAGCAGAGTTGAATAAAGACAATATAACGGCTATCCTAACGCAAAAAGGCATTGAGACAAGTCTTATCACTGCAGTCAAAGATGTCCTCAGCACTGCTGAGTTTGCGCGCTACGCGCCTACCTCAGGTCACGCAATGGATGATTTATTCAAAAGCACCACACAATTGATTAACCAATTAGAACAACAAAAACTATGACACATAATACCTTTCATACAATGCGTATCACTGCGGTGATGGCACTTTTCATCTCGCTATGCGCCCCTATATGGGCATCGCTTGCTACTTTCGAGTCCGCCAACACGGCCTATGCAGATGGTCGTTACCGTGACGCAGTAGCTCTCTACCAAACGATCATTGCGGAGCAACCCAACACCAAAGCGTCGGACATGGCGCGTGTGTATTATAATTTAGGTAATGCACAGTTCAAGCAAGGTGAATTGGCACAAGCTATCTTAGCCTACGAGCGCGCACTGCGTTTAGACCCGCGCAATGAAGACATAAAGCACAACCTTCGCTTTGCGCAAAGCCGCATAACAGATGATATTAAAGATAATGATTTCTTCCTTTCGTCATGGGCCAAAGCGGTGCGTAATAGCGCAAGCGAAGAAGTGTGGCGGTGGGTTTCCGTAGGATTATTCGTATTAGGATTGATAGGAATTCTGCTTTTCCTACTCTCACCTATCTTATGGTTGCGCAAATCAGCTTTCTATATTGCCCTATTGGCATTATTTATCTCGCTTTGCGCGGGTCTCAACGCTCGCTCATTACACCAGCGCGACACATTGCGTAACGAAGCCATCATCATACAAGGTATTGTTAATGCCAAATCCTCACCAGACCGCTCGGGTACGGACCTTTTCACCGTTCATGAAGGAACCAAAATCACAATACGCGAAACCATTGGCGAATGGGCTAACATACGCGTAGCGCAGTATGAAGGATGGATCGAACTGCGTAATTTAGAGCGCATCTAATATCCAAGCGTATATACAAAATAAGCAGAGCGATTGCCCTGCTTATTTTTTTATGCGTTACTGAATGCTTATCGCCTCGTACTTGTAGTCGTTCCTGCGGGTTTGCGCGTAGTGCTCGTACTTATAGTCGTTGCTGCGGGTTTGCGTGTAGTGCTCGTACTTGTAGTCGTTGCTGCGGGTTTGCGCGTCGTAGTTGTGCGCTGCACCGTAGTGGTTCTACCCGTGTTATCTGTTTGCTTGATAGTAGTGCGCGTAGTTCCATCCTTCTTCACACGACTATCTATAGTCGTCTGCACTGCAGGTTTGCGTGTAGTGCTGGCACTCGTAGTAGGCTTCGTAGTAGTCGTAGTAGCGGGTTTGCGTGTAGAGGTACCGCTTTGTGTAGTCGTAGTTGTGGTAGTGGTAGCAGGTTTACGCGAAGTGCTGGTAGTTGTAGTCGTTCCCCTACTGGTCTGCGTACGCAGTTCGCCCGCGTTGCGTATTGTCACGCCTGAACCATTAGCAGACACGCGTCTATCAAATGCATACTCTGGGTGTTGCTGATGATAGTCATGGCGGTTATGCGGACGCGTCATATGCGTATAATCATTATAGAAGCAATGCGTTGGATAATCACACGCATGGCAATAATGGTGATGCGTCACATAGGTCTTCACATACGCTTGGTAATGGGTGATATACACTGTTTTGGGGCGGGTGTAATAACTTGGCCATACGCCGTAGTAATAAGGAGACACCCACACCGTGTAGTTGGCATATCCATACACATCCCACATAAGTGGTCGTTTGACGAAAGTAGGTCGTACAACATAGTTATATCCGTAAAGATAACTATCTCCCACCACTTCCACATAGAGTGTTGAAGCTCTGCGTTCTGCCACTAAGGTAGCCACATCTTGGAATACCGTAGGCGCTAAGCATGCTTGAATCAGGTAGGCATAGTATTGCCCTTTTCGGGTCTCTATGACACGCAGATAATCCACATATCCATCTCTATTGAGGTCAAGGTTATTGATCATATACTTACTGGAGTTCAGTAATTGCTCAAATTCCCTTGTGCTTCTTGCTTCGGAGTATGCTGCCGCTACCGCATGCAGATCGAGGTCAAAACTCATATCTGTATTATAGGTAGTGACGGTTACTGTCTGCGCCGTTGTGTGTTTAGGTACCTGAGTGGTGACATGCGTAGTATAGACCGTTTTGACGGGCACTACTGTTTCTACAGTAGGCGCCACGGTCCAGATACGCGTGAAACAACTCGTTAACATCAGTGGTATGCATAGCAACCATAAAGACCTCATCTGACTCATAGCATTGCGTATTTAGTTTATATTAAAGTGTCTTAGCCACCTCTATTTCTTCGAATGACTCGAGCATATCGCCCACTTGTATATCATCGAATGCTTTGAGGCTCAATCCGCATTCCATATTCAATCCAGCCTCCTTAATATCGTCCTTCACATGCTTGAGGGATGATAAGTCAGCTGTCTTGATTACGATACCATCGCGGATGACGCGTACCTTATTACCGCGTTTGATCTTACCTTCACGCACGATACAACCGGCAATAGTACCCACTTTGGAGATATGGAATGTTTGTAGTACCTCGAGTGTAGCGGTCACTTCCTCTTTCACCTCTGGTGCGAGCATACCTTCCATAGCGGCCTTGAGTTCGTTGATAGCATCGTAGATGATAGAGTAGATGCGGATATCCACTTCTTCTGTCTCAGCCATCTTGCGTGCTGTACCTGTTGGGCGCACATTGAAGCCAACGATCATTGCGTCGGAAGCCGCAGCGAGCATGATATCAGAATCGCTGATAGCACCCACGGCACCGTGGATAACATTGACTTGAATATTCTCGGTAGATCGTTTGATGAGTGAATCCTTGAGTGCTTCTACCGAACCATCCACATCGGCTTTGACAATCACATTGAGTTCCTTGAAGTCTCCGATAGCCATACGGCGACCGATCTCCTCCAAACCAATATGTTTCTTGGTACGAATTGACTGCTCACGCTGGAGTTGTTCGCGCTTATTAGCGATCTCGCGTGCTTCTTGTTCGGTAGGCAATACATTGAATTCGTCACCTGCCTGTGGTGCGCCGTTGAGACCGAGGATAGAACATGGTTCACCTGGTTTAACCTCCTTGATGCGTTGTCCACGCTCGTTGAACATCGCTTTGATACGGCCGTGGAAGGTACCAGCTAGCACTATGTCTCCCATGCGGAGTGTACCATCTTGCACGAGCAGCGTAGCCACATATCCGCGTCCTTTATCCAGTGAGGACTCAATGACCGAACCTTTGGCACGGCGTTTAGGATTAGCTTTGAGTTCAAGCAACTCAGCCTCGAGCAGCACTTTCTCCAATAACTCGAATACACCCTCACCTTTCTTAGCAGAGATCTCTTGGCATTGGTAACTGCCGCCCCAGTCCTCTACGAGGATATTCATATTGGATAACTGCTCACGAATCTTATCAGGGTTAGCACCTTGTTTATCCACTTTATTGATAGCGAATACCATTGGTACACCAGCAGCCTGTGCGTGGTTGATAGCCTCGATGGTTTGTGGCATGACGGCGTCATCGGCAGCGATGATGATGATAGCTATATCCGTCACTTTGGCACCGCGGGCACGCATTGCGGTAAAGGCCGCGTGTCCAGGAGTATCCAAGAAGGTGATGTGTTGTCCGTTTTTGAGTTTCACATTGTATGCACCGATGTGCTGTGTGATACCTCCTGCCTCTCCAGCGATCACATTGGCATTACGGATATGGTCGAGCAATGAAGTCTTACCGTGGTCCACATGACCCATGACGGTGATGATCGGGCAGCGTGGTTCTACATCCTCTTCGTTAATCACCTCGTCGGCATTGATTTCCTCTACCACCTTAGCAGAAACATACTCTGTTTGGAATCCAAACTCCTCTGCTACGAGATTGATAGTTTCGGCATCTAATCGTTGGTTGATAGAAACGAATAGACCGAGTGACATACATGTACCGATGATTTTATTTACTGGTACATTCATCATGTTAGCGAGGTCATTAGCAGTCACGAACTCAGTGAGTTTGAGTATCTTAGACTGCTCTTGTGCTTCCATGAGTTCCATTTCGTGTTTCTCGCGCTCTAACTCACGGCGTTCGCGTTTATACTTAGAGGAGTTATTCTTACCTTTAGGTTGTTGTAGACGGCTGAGTGTCTCTTTCAATGCCTTTTCTACCTCTTCTTGCGTAGCCTCTCTTGGTTGGTTTTTCTTATTCTTGTTATATTTATTTGTTTGGTTACGCTTATCCTCTGGATCCACTTTAGCAGCACCGCTCTTGATGCGTTCGCGTTTGCGTTTCTCAGCGGCTGCTTGTTGCTGTGCTTTGACTGCCTCTTGGCGTGCTTCGCGCTCTTTGCGTTTCTCCTCTTTGGATTTCTTCGCAGGGCGTGTTGAAGTGTCGATAGAGTCGAGGTCTATCTTACCCACCACTTTAGGTTGGTTTTTCACTTCATGCTTACCAAGGGTAAAAATCTCTGGTTTCTTTTCCTGACTCTTTGCTCCTTGTTCTTTCTCGCTTGCGGAGGTTTTCTGCGCTTGTTTCTCAGCCTCTTTTCTTGCTGCTTCTTCAGCGGCTGCTTTTTCTGCTGCTGCTTTTTCTGCGCGCAATCTCTCTGCCTCTTGTGCTGCTTTGGCTGCTTCTTCGGCTGCGATGCGTGCTGCTTCCGCTGCCTTAGCTGCCTCTTCTGCTGCGATGCGTGCCGCTTCCTCTTTGGCTTTTTTCTCTGCCTCGAGTTCTATTTTACCTACTATCTTAGGTTGTGGCACGGTTGTTTCTATATGCGTGGGTTCCTCCTGTGCCACGATAGTAGGAGCAGCGATGCGTTCTTGCCTCTCGGCTGCTTGGCGCGCTGCTTCTAATTTGGTAACCATGTCCTTGTTGAATTCTTTGGCGAGGATAAGGTACAAATCATCATCTATCTTTGCATTGGGGTCGGACTCAATGGAATAGCCATTCTTCTGACAGAAAGCTGTCAGGGTTGCCATTCCTATATTAAGTTCTCTACATGCTTTGATTAATTTAATTGCCATTCGCGTGCTTGGGCTGACACTTCGCGCGACTAAAAAAAGAAATCGTGGATTGGTCGTTTTATCTACAGAGATAATCCTCTGCCCAATAAGAGGGGATAAGGGTTTGTTAATCGTTTGCAAACTCGGCAGCGAGGATCTCCAATACTTCGTCTATGGTCTCCTCTTCCAAGTCTGTTTGCTTGAGCAATTGTTCCTTGCTCATGCCGAGCACATCTTTAGCGGTATCTAATCCGATAGCTTTGAGTGCGTCAAGAACCCATTGATCGATTTCATCATTGAATTCATCGAGATAGATATCATCCATATCTTGCTCGTTGATCTCACGATAAACATCTATTTGGTATCCAGTAAGCATGCTTGCCAATTTGATATTAAATCCACCCTTACCGATAGCGAGTGATACTTCTTCTGGTTGCAGATACACCTTAGCTGTCTTGTTCTCCTCGTCAATCTCCATAGAAGAGATCTTAGCAGGAGAGAGTGTGCGTTGGATGTACAGATTAACATTTGGTGTATAGTTGATTACATCTATATTCTCATTGCGTAACTCGCGTACGATGCCATGTATACGCGCTCCTTTAATACCCACGCATGCGCCTACTGGGTCGATACGATCGTCGAAGGACTCTACGGCCACTTTAGCGCGCTCACCAGGGATACGAGCGATTTTCTTGATAGCAATCAGTCCTTCCTTCACCTCTGGCACTTCTTGTTCAAAAAGGCGTTGTAAGAAGAGAGGGCTGGTACGAGAGAGAACGATTTTAGGGTTTTGGTTTTTATTATCTACCTGCACAACCACCGCGCGTACTATTTCTCCTTTGCGGTAGAAATCCGATGGAATTTGGTTCTGCTTAGGCAGATAGAGTTCATTGCCTTCCTCGTCAAGGAGAAGCATCTCTTTCTTCCAAACCTGATACAACTCACCTGTCACTACTTGTCCGATCATAGATGAGTATTTGAGGTATAGGTTTTCCTTTTGGAGCTCTAAGATTTTTGATGCCAATGTTTGGCGAAGATTAAGAATCATACGACGGCCGAAAGAGTCAAGGTCCACCTTATCGGTAAACTCCTCATCTAATTCTATTTCGTCGTCGAACTGACGCGCTTCGCTCAATGCTATTTGTGTTTCTGGATTAGCCACATCGTCATCTTCCATCACGAGGCGGTTGCGATAGATTTCCAAGTCGCCCGTGTCAGGGTTAACGATCACATCGTAGTTCGAATCCGAACCATACATCTTAGCGATTACATTGCGGAATGAGTCTTCCAATACATTGATAAGAGTCTGTTTGTCGATACTTTTTGACTCTTTAAATTCTTTAAAGATACTACTCAAATTGATTGTTGAGTCTTGTTTTGTTGCCATATGTTTGTATTTTATATTTTAGATTGCAAATTTTATATTTTAGAATTTCAGGTCGTATTTCACATACTCTGGTTCGTCATAGCGCCAGGTATAGGTCACCATTTGGAGTTGTTTCTTTTTCTTTCCTTCCACCACCACTTTCTCTTCCACTTCGATAGAGAATGTATCTTCGTCCACAGCCACCAACTGACCTCTATACTTCACTCCTTGTCCTTTGTCGCCTTTCGCCATCACTTCCACATCATGTCCAAGGTTTTTCTCAAACTGCATCTTGGTTTTGAAAGGATCGGTAAGGCTAACGCTTCCCACTTCGAGTGAGTAGTCTTCGTCGCCTAATTTCTCCACAAGGAAATGGTTGAGTGCTGCGCAGAAGTCCACATCCACGCCGGCGAGGCGGTCCACTTCCACGAGTATCTCGTTCTCTGGCGAGATAGTGAGGGTTATCAACTCATAATCGGTACCATTGAGGTACTCGTTAATCCAATTTTGTATGTCTTGTTGTGTTATCATAATGCGTTTTTATATGCGAGCGAGGGAACCTTTTCGGGTCCCCTCGTTCATTTCACGGTACAAAAGTACTACATTTTTTTGGATTACGCAAACTTTTTATAAAGTTTTTTGCTTTTTGCGGCACTTTTTAGTTGATTTCTGCCAAAATAGTAGCCGAATAAGGTGCTACTTGCACTTTTCCTGCCTCTATCGTACCCATTCCGTTTGCGTTCGCTTGTGCATCGTGTGCGAGCACGGCGTAGGTAGCTTGTGGCACCTCCACCTCCATTGCCTCTGCCGTACCATTGAGCAGTACGATGAGTGACGCAGCGGTGTCTATACCTTGTAGGTCTTTGATGCGATAGATGATCAGTCCCTCTTGTGTAGTCTCTGGGAACTCCACATGGTTTTTCACCAACTCTGCTGTACCTAAGCGGAAACCTTTGTGCTGACGGCGGATCTTGATGATCTCGCGGTAGTAGGCATAGAGGTCGCCATAGGTTTGCTTATTGGTCCATTCGATCACATTGATAGAGTCAGGACTTTGATAACTATTCTCCACGCCTTGTTTGGTGCGGAAGAGTTCCTCACCGCCGTAGAAGAAAGTCATACCTTGCGAAACCATCACAGCGGTCTGTGCCAACTTATTCATGCGCAACTTGGTTGCCTCTGTTTCTTCTGCTGCCGCCACTTCAATACGGTCACGGAGGCAGTAGTTATCATGGCAAGTGATGTACGACACATGTTGCATAGGTTCGCCGCTCCAGTCAGGGCAAGCCACTAATCCGTAGCGCACGGCGTCGCGTGAAGCGGTGTTGCCTGATGCGAAACCTCTGTGGTGGTCGAAGGGTGAACCGATGAGCGCATTGCGTATATCATCGCTGAAAGCGCCTACGCGTGGCATGGTGTAGGTCCATTGCTTCATAGCTAATTGCTCGTATGGGTAAGCAGGAGAAGAAGCCGCCCAACCCTCACCATAGGTGATGATAGATGGGTCTATCTCATCCAAGGCCGCGCGTATCTGACGCATTGTCTCTTGGTCGTGGATACCCATGAGGTCGAAGCGGAAACCATCTATATGGTATTCGCGTGCCCAGTAGCATACCGACTCTACCATGAACTGACGCATCATCTCTTTGTCGCTGGCGGTCTCGTTGCCGCAACCCGAACCATTGGCATAGGTACCGTCCTCGTTCATGCGGTAGAAATACTGAGGTACTACTCTACCCAACGCACATCCTTCTACGCTGTAGGTATGGTTATACACCACATCCATCACGACGCGTATACCCGCTGCGTGCAGTGCTTGGATCATCGTCTTCGCTTCGCGAATACGCGTAGCTGGGTCGTATGGATTAGTCGAATAACCACCCTCTGGCACATTGTAGTTCACTGGGTCATATCCCCAGTTGTATTTATTGAGGTCCAAGGTAGTCTCGTCTATTGAACCGTAATCGTACATTGGCAGTATTTGGATATGCGTGATACCCAATTCCTTGAGGTGGTCGATACCCGACGCTAATCCCTCAGCGGTCTGTGTGCCTTGCTCGGTGAAAGCGATGAACTTACCTTTGTTAGCGATGCCCGAAGTGGCGTCGATAGTGAAGTCGCGCATATGTGTCTCATACACCACCACATCGGTTGGGTCTGCCATAGCAGGTCTTTGGTCGTTTTCCCATCCCTCTGGGTTGGTGGCTTGCATGTCGATGATAGCAGCGCGTTGTCCGTTGACGCTCACGGCTTTGGCGAAGATACCAGGGCTCTCTTGTCCCCATTCGCCGCCTTGGTACGAACATACGGTGTAGAACTTACCCACCTGGTCTCCTTTGATGGTGGCAGTCCAGTAATCGCCTTCTTGTTCGTGGAGTGTGATCACTTCAAATTCCGAAGCATCGTAGGTGTTGTACAGACGCACTTCCATCTTTTCAGCGACGGAAGACCAGAAGGTGAAGGTTGTTTTCTCTGGCGTATAAACGCACTCGTTTTCCAGTTTGTTTGGCTGTGTGGCGCAACCGATGAGCAGGCACGCCAAAATCATTAGAAGAGTGTTTCTCATTGTATATATTTTTTGAATTTAATTAATGCTTTCCCAATTCGGCTGCAAATTTACAACTTTTTTTTGATATACGCAAGCGCGTGGGTGTTTTTTCTTCTTTGTCATGTTCTTCCTGATTTTTTTTGTTTCTTGCCTTTTATAGGTGTTTTGTGACGAAAAAAGCAAAATCCCAAGTTTTTTCCCAACTTTTTATTTGTGTATTTCTCGAAAAAGTCGTACCTTTGCAGTCGAATTTTTAATATCGTTTTTTTATGAAGTCTAAACTATTATGTGTGTTGGTTCTTGTTTGTGTCTTTGTGCAAGCCACACAAGCGCAAACGACGATACAACCATCTAATCCAAATGATGTATGTGCAGCAGCATGGCAGCAGTACGAAAAAGGTGATAAGCTATGGAAAACTGGTTGGGGACTTTTGGTCCCTGGTGTAGTAATGGCTACTGTTGGCGGAACATATGGATTTATCAATATGTTTGGATATGATGGAAGCATGACCACTAATTATCCATTTATAGCAGGCATGACGGTCCTTAGCGCTGGTTGCGCAATGACTATCTCTTCTATCCCTTGCTTAGTTATCGGACAGAAGAACCGCCAAGCAGCCAAGAAAACTATTGACGAATGGAACTGTGCGCCAGAGGTCTCTTGCGAACAGATACGACTTCAATACGACAAGAATGATAAGCTATGGAAAGCAGGTTGGGGACTATTCGGTATAGGAAGTGGTTTGACCATTCTTGGTGGTGCTTTGGCTGGCTATTATAGCAATAATCCGCCTCTTGTAAATGGAGTGGAGGATTACGCGGTTTCCGACGCAGGCGCTGTGTTGATGGGTGTTGGTTTAGGTTCGTTCATTACTTCTATTCCATGTATTTGTGTAGGACAGGTAGAGCGAAAGAAAGCGTCGAACTTGTATAACCAACATTGTGCTGCAGAACCACCACTAACTTTCTCTATTCAGTCTTCAGCTAATGGTCTCGGCCTTGCTATGCAATTTTAGTAGTACCACATTGCACATTAAAGCGCTTTTTCCATGGAAATATGTGGCATGTCTGCTTCGGTGAATAGTTCGCCGACTGTAGTAAAACCACACTTTTCATAGAAAGGTATGGCATGTGTTTGTGCATGCAATAGAAGTGTTGTAGCACCTTGTTTTAATGCTTCTTGTTCGATTTGGTCCATGATGAGTTTTCCATACCCTTTTTTGCGGTCAATAGTGAGCATTCTTCCTATATGCCATGTGCCAGGTTTAGCATCTTGGAAAAGTCGTGCGTAGGCGATAATACGGCCTTTGTGCTGCAGGGCGATATGAGTGGCTAGGTAATCCACATTGTCCATATCTTGGTAGTAACAATGTTGCTCCATGTAGAAGACTGCAAATCGCGCTTTGAGTATTTCGTATAGTTCGGTGGTGGTAAGTTCTGCAAAAGGTTTGATTATCATCTTGAAACCTTTTGGTAATGCCTTTTTTATAGGGTTTCTTTTTCGTTTTTTAGCCTCTTGTTTCTCTAATTGTTCTTTAATGACGGCGAAAATATATTGGTGAACCGTTTTGTATTGTTTGTGGGTTTGGTCAAAAGGTAAAGAGCGGTTGTGGTCTTTCATTCGTTGTGTCCACTCCGCTAATTGTTCGGGGTCCGCGATAATCTTATTGACGAGGGTTGTAGTTTTTCCAAATAGTTTGCGATGCGCATTTTGTGCTTTTGAGGCAGGGTTGGTGTTTTTCGCCTGTGTGTAGGAGTGCATTTTACCATTTCTGGTGCGATAAATGGCGTCATCCTTTTTGCTCATTTTTCCACTTCGAAGCGTGTTGTCTGTTGTGATTATTTTTGCCATATAGTTAAAATAAAGTATATATACTATGTATATATAGTATTTGTTGTTAAAATGTGATTTTTGGTGTATTATCTTATGGTTATCCTATGGGTATGTTATGGTTATCCTATGGTATTACCTGCTACTTACTCAACAAGAGGGTAAAAAGGGTATTCATTGTGGTGGTGATTTATGTTTGTTTATTGTGGGTGCAAAGGTAGTAAAAATATCGCAGAAATGCAAATTATTTACCAAAAAACACCCATTTTCTTGCATATGTGTAATTTTTCGGCACGCCCCTTCTTAATTATTCTATGTTTTCGCTCCGTCCGCTGCCCGCGGCGCTCATACTCGGAGTGCGTTCCGTCGCACTCCTTCACCCTCCGAAAAAGGAAGGGATGTAGGCTAAGAAATCACGACTATTTCTTCCATGCTTGCGCATTCATTATCCGCCAAAACAATCCTATTTATGCGAGTATAATAGGCTTATTTCGCCTTGATAACAAAAAAGAAAAATCTTTTTTTTGAAGAAATATTCGTGATTTTCTTGCATATGTGCAGTTTTTGTTGTACCTTTGCGGTCGCAAAGGATAAGTGAAAGGCATGCAACACGCTAATTTATATATCATAGCAGGTCCTAATGGGGCAGGAAAAACAACTGCGGCATATATTTTGTTGCCGACAATATTGAATTGCCCGAATTTTGTAAATGCAGATGAGATAGCTCGAGGTCTATCTCCTTTTGACCCTGAGTCAGTTGCGTTTGCAGCAGGGCGTATAATGTTGGCGCGCGTAGATGAGCTTTTAGAACGGAAAGTGGATTTTGCAATAGAGACAACTCTCTCTACTCGTTCCTATGTTCACTTGATACGACGCGCTCAGTCCTTAGGATATAAAGTACACTTGATTTTTTTCTTTTTAGAGAATGAAGAGCAAGCAGTACAACGCGTTGCGTGTCGGGTAAAGAATGGCGGACACAATATTCCGGAAGGTGATATTCGTCGCCGTTTTAAGAGGGGGATTTATAATCTAATACATTTGTATATGCCCATCTGTGATAGCATGCTTGTTTATAATAATGTCAAGATACCTGCTCTTTTAGTCGCTAAAAAAAGTGAATTATTAGGTGAAGTTGAATTGATAGAAGAAGAAATGTGGAATTTATTAATTGAAAAGATATGAGTACAAAAGAATTAGAATCCAAGGTTAACCAAGGATTGAAAATGGCACATCGCCGTATAGTGGAGCAACACCGTCGTGATAATCAACCGCTCGTTTTTAGTGAAAATGGTGAGGTTTTGTTTGTAGATCCGTTCACAGTAGAATTGTAATAGTTAACGGAGTATTCGTGATTGTATGTTACAACGAATGGTTGACCATCCATGTAACATGAATTCGTGTTAAAATCTTAGAATCATCTGCCATTTATGCAAAATCCGCATAAATGGCATTTTTCTTTTGGTACTTTCAAAAAAAATCACTACCTTTGCAAACGATATCTACCTAATAATTTAACGGACTAGTATGTCAGTAGAAAAGAAAGATATTATTGATTACATTACAGAAGAAAATGGGAAGAAAATGTTGTCTATTTCCGACCATCTTCAATGGGGTGATTTGCATCATTTATATGTGCTACAAGAAAAAATAAACATGTATCTATCTGCCATAGAAACAGGTCAAGTATCGGATTACTATCCAAACGCGACAAATGGTTACATAATATGCTTGTATTTAAAGTATGAACCCGACGAACAAGGAAAATCATTCTTACAAAAAGTGAAAGACTTTCTAAATAATTCTGGATATGATTTCAAATATGAAATACTTAAAGAGTAGGAAAAAGTAATTCTAAAAACAGTAGAATAATGGAAATCAATGTAACACTTACTTTCTTTCCTTATGATATAGAATATGTGAAAGACAACTTTATATCTGCCATCGGAACAGAGTACAATATGTGTCATTTTGATGATTATAAAGGTGCCATAAATGAGTATTATATTCAGCAATATAACGCGCCGTATGCGCAATTTATCTTATACGCACCGAAAAGTAATCCACACACAACAATTATGTATGCAAATATAATAGATGGTTATGATAAACTTATCAACTTTGTGGCGAAAAAGTGCGAAATGGATTACTACAAGATCTCTATCTATGATGGTACTTCTCAAATGATGGAGGCATATCATTTTCATTTCTATTCATCAACAAAATGCCGTCATATATTATGTTACAAAGATCCTCAGTGGGTATTCTACGAAGAAGGTAATCCTTTGGATTTTGAGAATGTAGAATTATATAAATTGAGATTGAAGAAAAAACGGTTAAATAAAGAAATTATATTGCAGTATTTGAATTGTTTAGGTTGGAATATGTTGAACGAGAATTTTTGGTGCGCGGAAAATGTTGTATATGAGTTTATGCGGGCATTGTAACATTTGAAATAAATTTAGGTCAAGTTATAACAAGAAAACAAATAGACCAGAAGACCGAAAACTAATTCGTGAAAGCGCAAAACATCTTGATAAATATAAATCTGAAACAGAATGAAAAAGAGAATTTTTGCAATATTGAAAACAATAATTAAATATATACTTGTTACAACGGCTGTATTCATTTCTATTATATTACTTTTAGTGGTTTTTCTAGAGTGCCGTTGGCGTTTTTGGAGCGATATTGACTTTGAAGAAGAGAATAAAATGAATCTATATGTGCCCGAAGAACCAAATATATCAGAACACGGCCTTATAAATTATACAAGTTTTGTGATAACATCCCCTGAAAAGATGCGCCGCTATTTGGACCAAAGGGAATATTATGGTCGCCCATCTTTTTATGGTAATTTTGAGACGGACTCTCTTGATTTTGAAAATTATGATTATATTTTTTCTGAGGGGGTGCCTATTCAGCGGATAAGAACACTTATATGGGATCAGTGCAGTTTCTATGAGTCAGACACTCTCACTCCAATATTATATGATTGGAAAGAAGAACAAGTATCACGCAAAGTATATATCTATAAAATCAAGCCAAAGCATAAGTATCGAGATGTATGCGGATGAATGATAAGATTATAATCATAGCTATACCTCGCATCAAATGCACATTAAAGATAGAATGGGTGTCCTCGATTTTCCATTTGGAATACAAGATCAATTAATTTTAAAATCATGTTAAAAATGAGAAGAATACTATCTATCTTGCTATTATGCATGCTTACATCAGTATTACATGCAGAATACGAAATGTTAGACTCCCTAAGGTTGACAGAGAACTTTACTTTTAAGCAAAAAGTAATCGTACATTATGTGAAAGTTCCCAATGCTATAGTTGATAGTATGGCTGTGGTAGAATTTGTATATAAAGAAAATCTTTATATTATATCTTCCGTATTCAATCAAGATTATAATGAATACATGCAAGAATATCTAGATGTGCCTTCTCTAGTCAGAAAAATACTTTCTACTTATCCTACAGAATGTAGTCGTGGAGATTGTGGATATACTTTTACATATGATAGTGATTTACCATCAACACTAACTCTATATACATTTCCAAATATGGATACCATTCAGTATGTAACAACAAGTTCTCCACAACTTCATATGGCTGTTATCCAAGATACCATATTGGGGTCTTCAAATATTCGATGTGGGGTCTCTTTAAATAATTTATTTGGAAAGTTATTTGTTGATTCGCCATGTTACTATGACTATAATAAGTACCGAAATATAGTCTTCGTACCTGCATCCTTTGATAATAGTTTATATAAAAGAGACGGTTACTTAACTCTTCTTGATGCTTGTTTTGTGATTGAAAATAAAAATGGTATAATTAGTAAAATAGAAATAAGACAAATGGATTATTTTAACAAAAAGACTATTATACGAGATCTTGAATTTTATTAACAGAAACTATGCCTAAGCAGATTTTTTTTATTTGTGTAGTTGTAATGTTCACTTTTTTGAATTGCTCAACAAAAAAAACAACGGCAGAAGGAGATCCTCTTTCTCTGCCATCGGAAATAACTACAGATAACATTATGTCACACTTGAGTGTGGTTGCAGATACCATATATGAGCCTGGTATTGAGAATCCTATTTTGATAAACATTAAATTATATTATAAAGATTCACTCATTCACCATAACTCGGAATCATTGTATGAATGTGGAAGTGTACAAAATATTCCCTATAACGATTCGGTTTCCTATGTCCTAATCAATGAATTTGATCCTATAAGTTCAAAGACACTTAATGTATGGAGATGTAGTACTAAAGAGAAAGTTTTATCACAGGTAGTTGATGGTCAAGTGATAAAGGATATTGATGATGATGGTGTTCTTGAAATTATAGGTCAGGAGATAGTAGAAGCTGCATGCATCCAATGTGATAGCAGTTTCTATTCTCCAATTCATGTGTATAAACTAGGAATATATTGCACGGAGGACAATATTTTGTCGGAAGAATTAACTATTCTCAGATACGGATGCTATTTAGGAGATAAATATAAAGACACTATATTGCCGATAAAAACCATCTATTATAATAGTGATACGCTATGGTAAAGTGCAAGCGCCTAATGAAAAATCCCTATTGGCCGTTGGATATTCCGCAAGGAGAAAACCCTGTTAACTAAATTAATGCTAAAATTTAAGATAAAATATGGAAATTTTTTTTGACTTTGGAAAAAAACTTTATGGCGGAGTTTGGGAAATAGAATCAGACATGCCATATAGTTGTATAAGCGAAGTGCCTTTTGATAAGGCCAATACTGAGTTGTTGGATCTCCCTTTTCGAATTTGTCACGGAAAGAAACAACGTGATATCATTTATTATTATGAAGGTATAAGCATAGAGTTTTTGTCGCAAAATATATATGATTTTCTGTCAAGATATAGTGATGTAAGACCATATCTATATCCTATTCGTATCAGCGATATAGATGATGCATATTATTTTGTTCATAATTTGCCCGAAGTCCACTTTATCAATCGGAATGTGTATATTCCGGGTACAAATTATGAGACGGAAATCCCTTGTTTTTTGTTACAAGACAACCTGCCTCCGCTGTTTAGTTTGGATAACACAAGGTGTAAAATTATAACTTCTGAGATGAAAGACGCCATGATAAAAACAAAGTTAACGAATGTCTCTTTTGAACCTGTATATGGTGTATCGTCTATGGAAGAATACTATGAGTTGCAAATGGAAGGTAAATTGAATCCAATATAATAGTCCCCAAAATTTAGACAAATTTGCGTAATTAAAAAAACATAGTACCTTTGCAGCGATATTATTAAAACCGAGTTTGAAAAATTGGAATTAAAAAAAAGGTGCAGAACAAGGAATCCAAAAACAGGAGATTTGCAATGAAAAAATTTTATATTATATCAAATGACTTTCGAAATAGCGTAATTCAGTTAACATCAAATAAGTCATACGCCGAAATTGAGCCTTATTTAGATCAGTATTCTACCGAAAAATTACCCAATGATGTGACTTTTAGCGTTGCAAAAGGGAAAAAATGGGCTGATTTGTTGTACTATCACGAAGCGGCAAGTATCGTGTTTTTTTCTAAGAAGGTTATAAATATCTTGTCCACTATAATTGACATGAAGGACTTATGTTATCCTATAAAAATTGAAGCGGAAAATGTTCCTCAATACTATTTTATATATAATAAAGTAGCATACAAACTAGTCAACCCGGATTATTTGCTTAATGATTTTGGTGAACCGCCATATCTTTATATTCCTCAAGAAGAATTAGAAAAACATAAACTCTTTACTCATATAAATGGCATTTGTAACATAGTGGATGAAGATATAATGCAAGAAATGAAGAAATCTAAAGTAACCAATATTCGATTTAGAGAAATCTATGTTATAGATACTGGTGAGTATGAAGAGTTGATTCGCCAGCATAACCAACAGAAACCTTTTCTTCCGTAGTTTTGTAGTACCATACCTTGGTATATTATTGTAGCCTTCCCTATTAATGTGTGCTTCCCCTTATTGTGCGCACAGGAAGGCTACAGCGACTGGAAATAAGGTTCGGAATGTCGGTCTTGTATTCTTCCAAATAGGAGAAAAGCAAAGACTCGCTGTCCCTTCGGACAAATAAAAAAAGTCCGCAGGATTGAGGTGATAGAATCTTTACCTACCTTAAGGAAAAATCAAAAATATTCACTTACAGCAAACTCAAACTGAGAGATGAAAATTTGCTTGAAGGCATGCAGATTATTTTGTTCATAGAAAATCAACATCGCTTTCTTGTAATCTATTGAATCTACTGTGCGAAACGACAACGGACAATAGCCATTAGCAATCAGCAATGCGTTACTCGTGATGCGAGCAGTACGCTTATTACCATCCATAAAGGGTTGAATATAACTTAGCAGTAGCAATGCTAATAATGCCTTTTCAAATACATTACTTTTGCTATTTATCAAATCACATGTCGCTTGCATGGCTTCGCGAATTTGAAACTCGTTATCCAACGGACGATAGTTGGTTCCTGTAATGCCTACTCGACGATAACGCAACCCCTTGTCCACAGATAACTCTTTTGTTAGCAATGAGTGTATATCTTCAACACGACCAATGGTCAGTGTTTGGAGATAATCAGGATTATCCAGCACAAAACGCAAAGCATCTTTGTGATTTAGCAACATCACAGCCTCCTCCTTGGTTTTGCCATCCGCAGTTTTGCTCTCACGCAAAAGGCGTTCTGTTTCTAAAAGAGAATAGGTATTGCCTTCTATTTGCGAAGACTTCCAACTGAGATCTATGCCTAACCGTTCCATTTCTTTGCGATACTCACCATTAGTCATCTCCGTCACATGACGACGGAAAGTGTCCTGCAATGATTGTAAGTGTTCTAATTCTGCAGGCGTAAATAAATCTACTTCAGGCAATAGACGAGTGACGAGAGCAAAATTAAAACTCGTTTGCACTTGACGCTCATCAATATCATTTACAAAATAAGTGTCCAAATTTATTGGCATCAATAGATGTGCTTGCGATGACAGACTATAGCGGGTGGCTTTGTTCTGGCCACTCACGGTGATAGTTCCATTACGGACCTCTGCTGCAAGATAGCGTTTCATCGTTGCATCGCTACCAATAAACCCTAATCCATTAATGATGTCCTTTCGTGAAGAATTTGGATGGAAATGCAGATATTGTAGTATCTCCTTATTCATATTTTAGTACTGATTTTTGATTTGCGGTGCAAAGATACAACTTTTTCTTGAATTTGCGGCTCATTTCGGACAAAAAAAAGCAAAAAAACTTACTTTTTTGATCCGCAAAGGCAAAAAACACGCACGCGCTTGCGTATATAAAAAAAAATCACTACCTTTGCACCCGATTTACTCAATCAATGACCATAGAGGATTTACATAGTGCATTCTTGGATAGACCTGAGATAAAAGCAGCTATCAAAGAACTCAAAAGAGGCGGTGAGACACACCTCCTCTTGAGCGGACTGCACGCGAGCGCGAGAGCACTCGCTATTGAAGCGTTGAAGAGAAGTAGTGAGTACAGAGTAGTGAGTAGTGAGTACAGAGTGTTCTTTGTTGTTATCGATAATGAAGAAGATGCGAAATACCTCTATGCGGACCTGAAGAAGAGTAGTGAGTATAGAGGCGGAGAGCCTCCGCAGGCGAGAAAAAGTCAAGAGTCAAAAGTATTCTTTTTTCCTTCCAGTAAGCGCAGACGCACAACTGACGAGGCAATGGTCATCCAACGCACAGAGTGCTTGGCAGCAATGGAAAGTGGAAAGTCAAGAGTGGAAAGTCAAGAGGCAGAGGCGATGATTATTGTGACCTACCCAGAGGCGATTAACGAAACCGTGCCTGCACAAGAAACACTCTCTGCCATCAGTTGTCAGTTCTCAGTAGGACAAGAGATACAACAATCCACACTCGCCAACCAACTCTCAGAAATAGGTTTTGAACGCGTGGACTTCGTCTTCGAACCAGGACAATACGCCATACGAGGAGGAATAGTGGATATATACAGTTACAGCCACGACATGCCGTACCGACTTGACTTTTTCGGTGATGAGATAGATAGCATTCGCGAGTTTGACATAGAAGACCAACTCAGTAAGAACAAAGTAACCACCGCGCAGATAGTAGGACGAGACGATGTACGATGTACGATGTACGATGTACCAAGTACTAAGGATCAAGAGGCTACTATATTAGACTACTTGCCAGAGAATACCCTCTGGATAAGCAATGATTTCGCAGTAGTCAAGTATAAAGCACCGAGTATTGAGTACAGAGTACAGAGTAGTGAGTATGGAGTACAGAGAACTATTGAGATGGCAGAGAAGAGTTACTTCACCACATACAGCCACATAGCATTCCATACTATTCCACAACCTGTATTCAATAAGCAGTTTGACCTACTAACCGCCAACCTACAAGAATACAAAGAAAAAGGATATACCATCTATATCCTCGCCGAGCAAAAGAAACAACTGGACCGACTTGCTGCGATAGTAGAGAGTAGTGAGTATGGAGTAGTGACTAGTGAGTACGCAGTAGAGAGTAGTCTAACAGCGCAGCGGTCTAACAGCGCCAGCGGTCTAACAGTAAAACGGTCTAACAGCGCCAGCGGTCTATCCTTCATCCCTATCAATAGCACACTGCATGGGGGATTTATAGACCATGACCTCAAGATCTGCTGCTATACCGACCATCAGATATTCGAGCGTTACCACCGCGTGCAGATGAGCAGCGAGAACGCACGACGAGGTAAAGCCATCATCACACTACGAGAAATCAACCAACTACAAATAGGCGATTTCGTAGTACACTCTGACCACGGCATCGCTAAGTTCGGTGGATTAGTCAACGCACCCGTCAACGGAAAGATGCAAGAGAAAATCAAACTGCTCTACCGCGACGGAGCCGCCGTATATGTATCCATTCACAACCTCCACCGTATTTCCAAATACAAAGGACGCGAAGGCGAAGCGCCTACATTAGGTAAACTCGGAGGCGGCGCATGGGAGCGACTCAAAGAGCGCACCAAGAGCCAAGTGAAGGACATAGCGCGCGACCTCATTCGTATCTACGCCGCACGCAAACAACAACAAGGATTTGCCTACGCACCCGACGGATACATGCAGCATGCACTCGAGGCATCCTTCCTATACGAAGACACGCCCGACCAAGCCAAAGCTACCGCAGACATCAAGCGCGATATGGAGCGACCCATGCCAATGGACCGACTCGTATGCGGCGATGTGGGATTTGGTAAGACCGAAGTGGCGATGCGAGCTGCTTTCAAAGCCGCTACAGACGGTAAGCAAGTGGCGGTACTCGTACCCACCACCGTACTCGCATTACAGCACTACAATACCTTCCGCGAACGAATGGCGAACACACCCGCTAAGATAGCATACCTTAGCCGAAGAAAAACCGCCAAAGAGACCAAAGAGATATTAGAGCAGTTAGCCAACGGACAGATAGACATCCTCATCGGTACACACAAGATAGTAAATAAAAACATCAAATGGCATGATTTAGGACTACTGATCATCGACGAAGAACAGAAATTCGGCGTGGCTGTCAAAGAGCGACTCAAGAGTATGCGCGCAAACATCGATGTACTCACACTCACCGCCACTCCTATCCCACGCACCTTGCAGTTCTCACTCCTCGGTGCGCGAGACCTAAGCATCATGACCACGCCTCCGCAGAATAGGTACCCCGTGCAGACCGAACTGATCACTCTCGATGATGAAGACCTTATCAAAGAGGCCATAGACTTAGAGATGGAGCGCAACGGACAGATATTCGCCGTATGCAACCGCATTGAGATGTTACCGCGTATCGAGAACCGCCTACGACGCCTTTGTCCCAACGCGCGCATCGTCACCGCACACGGACAGATGCCCGCAGGAGAAATGGAAGACCGACTGGAAGCATTCATCAACTACGACTACGATATACTCATCGCCACTACCATCATCGAGTCAGGCGTGGATATACCCAATGCCAACACCATGCTCATCTTCGCCGCACAGAACTACGGACTGGCTGACCTGCACCAGTTGCGCGGACGAGTAGGACGAAGCAACCGCAAAGCATACTGCTACCTCATCACACCCGATAGAGAACTCATCACCAGCGATGCACGCAGACGATTGGAAGCACTATCCACCTTCGCCGAATTAGGAGCTGGATTCAACCTCGCCATGCAAGACCTTGACATACGCGGAGCAGGTAACTTATTAGGGGCTGAACAGTCAGGATTCATTGCCGACCTGGGATACGAGACCTACCAACGAATACTCAATGAGGCTGTGGAAGAATTACAGGAGGAGAATGGTGAATTGATTAATGGTGACGCTGCGCTTAATGGTGAATTGATTAATGGTGGAATGGTGGAGAAACAATGGTGTAGCGATAGTCAGTTGGAGACTGACCTATCCATCCATTTCCCACCGCTATACATAGAGAATATCAGCGAACGAATAACACTCTACCGCGAATTGGATAACCTACATAGCGAACAGCAGTTACTCGACTACCGCAAGAAACTCATAGACCGATTTGGACCACTGCCCGAAGAAGCAGACGAACTGCTCTCCGTAGTAAAACTGAGATGGTTGTGCTGCCAATTAGGAATAGAAAAAGTATTCCTCAAACAAGAACAACTCACTATCTTTTTCGTGCAACGCAAAGAAGCATATTGGCAGTCCGAAGCTTTCGGCAAAATAATACAATTCATCATCGAAAGACCACAACGATGCGCCATACACGAAGAATTTGATAAGAAAGGTAACAAGACAGGCAGACGATACGCCACCATTAAAGATGTACGCACCATCGGCGGAGCGATACACTTGCTGAGCAAAGTGTTAGAGAACTAGTGAACTAGGGAACTAGTTAACTAGGGAACTACCCCCCCTAACCGCTTAACCGCCTAACCGCCTAACCGCTAAATTAATTAAATAATATGAAATACATTGGAATAATACCTGCGCGGTACGCGTCCACGCGTTTTCCTGGCAAACCATTGGCTAACCTATGCCATAAAACCGTCATACACCGCGTATATGAGCAAGCCAGCAAAGCACTGGACACCCTACTCGTAGCCACCGACGACGAACGCATATACAACGCCGTGGAAGCATTCGAAGGCAAAGTGGTAATGACACGAACCGACCACCGCTGCGGTACCGACCGATGCCTGGAAGCATACATGGCCATCACCACACCCCAATGGAGAGAACAAAACGATAACACCACCGTTATCATCAATATACAAGGAGATGAACCATTCATCCAACCCGAACAAATACAAACACTCATCGACTGCTTTGAGCAAAACCCAGACACACAGATTGCTACCTTAGTGAGACCCTTCACGGCAGAAGATACCTTAGAGGACCTCGAAAACCCCAATACACCCAAAGTGGCATGGAGCGAACAAACAGGCAATGCCCTACTCTTCTCACGAAGCGTCATACCACACATGAGAGGCGTCAACAAAGAAGAATGGCTCAACAAAGGCAAATACTACCGACATGTAGGTATTTACGCCTACCGTGCTGATATACTACAGCAAATAACACAACTACCACCCACCCCACTCGAGCAAACCGAAAGCCTCGAACAACTGAGATGGTTGGAAAACGGATACAAGATACAAATAGGTATCACCCACACACCTACTATAGGTATCGACACACCCGATGACCTCGAACGAGCTATCGAGTGGTATAGAAGAGGATGTTAGATGTACGATGTACCATGTACGATGTACCATGTACGATGTACCATTTTTGAACGCTGCGCCTACAGGACGGGCAGAGCCCTACAGGATTGCTAGTAAACTAGGGAACTAGTGAACTAGGGAACTAGAATAATTATAAGAAAATAATAACCTAAAAATAATACAATTATGGCAAAGAATCAATGCCCAACTCCGCACATTGGTGCGCAGTATGATCAAATCGCAAAAACAGTCATCATGGCTGGTGACCCACTACGCGCAAAGTTAATGGCTGAGCGCTACCTCACCAACCCTGTTTTAGTTAACCAAGTACGAAACATGTTTGCCTACACAGGCGAATACAACGGAAAGAAAATAACCGTCATGGGACACGGAATGGGTATCCCTTCCATCGGTATATACACCTACGAGTTATTCAATTTCTACGATGTAGAAACCATCATCCGCGTGGGTTCATGCGGAGCAAGACAAGAGCATATACATGTGGGCGAACTGGTGATTGCTATGGGTAGCTGCACGGATAGCAACTACGCTGCGCAGTTTGACCTCCCTGGCGCTTTTGCTCCCATCGCTGACTTCCAACTCACACGCAAAGCAGTGGACGCATGCGAGAAATTCGGCTACACCTACCATGTAGGTAATGTCTTCTCGGCAGATGTATTCTACAGCGAAGACCCACGCAAGGCTAACTGGTCTAAGATGAGTGTGCTCGCCGACGAGATGGAGGCACCCGCTCTATACATGAACGCTGCGCGCGCAGGTAAGAAAGCGCTCGTCATCTGCACCGTGAGCGACCATATACTCACAGGAGAGTCCACCACCGCAGAACAAAGACAAAACTCATTCACCAATATGATGGATGTGGCATTCGAAATTATCTAACCATAAAATATAATTAAACAACAAACAGAATGGATAAAAATACATGGCTTGGCTTTCTATTGATAGCCGCGATTATTATTGGTTTTAGCATGCTCAATCGCCCTTCGAAAGAAGAACTGGCGGAGCAACAACGCATTCAAGACTCTATCCAGATGGCTAATATGGCCGCCGTGGAAGCACAACGCGTATCAGACTCATTAACGATGTTAGTTCAGGACACCACCACCGCTGTGGTTATGGAACAAGAAGATATGCAAGCACATTTCCAAGCCGCGTATGGCACTTTTGCGAAAGCAGCACAAGGTACGGAGCAACTTGTTACATTAGAGAACGATGTGATACGCCTCACACTCAGCACACATGGCGGTACCATCCAACGCGCTGAACTGCTTAACTACCACGCTAACGGCGACTCTATCAACCCACTATCCCTCTTCCGTGGCGACGAGTCTTCAATGGCTTTCACACTCATCACAGCCAATAATCGTATTCTACAGACATCCAATTTCTATTTCACACCTATTGTCTCCAATGACAATAAGAAAGTGACCATGCGTCTGCAGACGGAACAAGAAGATGCTTACCTCGATTTCATCTACACCCTCTCTGAGGACTATATGGTAGATTTCGATATCCAAGCTAATAACATGCAGACTGCTCTCGCACAAAACATCAACTCCTTGGAGATGGCTTGGCAACAACTCATCCCACAGCAGGAGAAAGGACGCACTTTTGAGGAGCGCTATTCGCAACTCCAATATATGTTAGTGGGCGGGGATATAGAAAAACTCAGCGAGTCGAAAGATGATAGCGAGAAAGAGTCCGCACGCGTGCGCTGGATAGGATACAAAGACCAATTCTTCTCCACCGTACTCATCGCTGACGATGCATTCACCTCATCAGAGTTTGAGTCTATTGTACAAGCCAAGCATTCTGGTTATATTAAGCAATACACCACCCACACTTCTGTGCCATTTGACATCACAGGCAAGCAAGCAACGGGTATGCGCTTCTATTTGGGACCCAACCACTACCACACGCTCGAGGCATATGACGATGATGTAGCACGCGATGAGCGTTTACACCTCAATGAGTTGGTGCCATTAGGATGGAAAATAGTGAGTTGGATCAACACCATTCTCGTCATTCCAATGTTTGACCTATTCACCAGTTGGGGACTACATATCGGTATTGTTATCCTGCTGATGACACTCGTTATCAAGCTTATCATCTTGCCTTTCGTCTTCGTATCGTTTAAGTCAAGCGCTAAGATGCGTGCGCTCAAGCCACAGATAGATGCTATCAACGAGAAATACCCTGCAGAGAAGATGCAAGAGCGCCAAGCCGCTACTATGCAGCTCTACCAACAAGCGGGTGTCAACCCAATGAGTGGATGTTTGCCTATGCTATTCCAATTCCCTGTATTGATGGCTATGTTCTGGTTCTTGCCAACCGCTATCGAACTGCGTGGCAAGTCACTCTTCTGGGCAGAAGACCTCTCCACCTACGACGCCGTATTCCAATGGGGATTTGAGATTCCATTCTTGGGTGACCACTTATCCCTCTTCTGCTTGCTGATGACTATCGTGAATGTTGTTTACACATACATCACCATGCAGTCGCAGGCAACCGACCCCAATATGAAGTTCATGAAGTACATGATGTATGCTATGCCAGTCATGTTCCTCTTCATCTTCAATGATTACGCGGCTGGTTTGTCTTACTACTACCTCGTTTCCCTCTTCTTCACTATCCTCCAAACGATGATTTTCCGCTGGACACTCAACGATAAGAAGATGCTTGAGGAGATTGAAAAGAACAAAAAAAATAAAGCCGGGAAACCCAAATCCGGCTTTATGAAGCGCCTTGAAGAGATGCAACGCGAGCAACAACGATTAGCTCGCGAGCAAGCCAAAGCTAATATGAGAAGATAAAATACACCGTTCAGGGGACTACTAAGCGGTAGTCCCTTGAGCGATGGTTCGTTTAATCTCAGCATCCACCACAGACTGCCCCACAGAGGAGAGACTAATACCATCCATCTCGAGGAGTTCCAAGTGGTTGACATGCATGAGCATAGGACTTGTGATATCTATTATATGCACGCAATGACTGGAAGCGATGCGGAATAGCGATAGATTATATAGGGCGTGTATATTACGCAGACGCACTGTGCTGCCGCCCAACCAATAGAGTATATTCTTCCGTTCCTGAAGTGTCATGCCACGCGTGATGAAAGCGAAGTAACGGTCTTCGTCCATAATAGGCAAACTGGTCAAGATAGGTTCTTGCCCGCACGCACGCGCTTGCGCGATACTATTTATATATTGTGCTTTATACGCCACAAGGTCCATCTGCGGACGATGATTTGCATGAGGATTGGCAGCGATAGCCTTCCAATCATAGCAAAGACCGCTTTCGGTATAAATAACTTGAGTCTTATCCATACAAATAATGGGATTATAGATTAATCAATAAATAGGTAATAATAAGAGGTAATTGCAAGCAATATAATACGATAAATAGTTTCATTCCGAATTGTTGTATTGTTTCCATAAGGCATTCTATTTTTGATTTGCGGTGCAAAATTACTGCCTTTTCGGCACCTGAACAATTTATTGGGACACAAAGCGGTTTAATGGGACGAAAACAGTTCAAATGATGACTAAAATCGAAATATAGTGACGAAAATAGGTAAATATTTATTTTGTCACACCTACTGAATAGACTAAATTATGAGTAAAATTCCTACATTTCTGTCTTCATGGCGCGCTATGCTGCTACATGTATTGGCATTGCCTATCTTCTTCTTGGTATTCATCCTTTTTTATGAAAGCGAATGGATGATTACATTTCTGGAGTCTGATAGCAATAAGGTGGTATTCAATGCCTTGATGCTTTTCTCAATCTTGATAGGTGTAGTATCAATCTCGCGTAGCATCATGATAGGTGCGCATACGCGTTTATGTGTCAGTTGGTGGCAATACACGGTATGGTGCTTGATAGAAATGATTATCTTCAGTTGTTTTGCGGCGCTATACATGGCGCTCATGCACGGCGATTATGGTTATTTCCCCGCGTTGGGGCAGTGTATGAAGTTCACATTCACTATCCTTCCCTATCCATACCTATTATTGGCATTGTTATTGGCATACACCAAACCCGATGAGCAGCACAACGAAGAGCAACTCATCCGATTTACGGAGAATACAGGGCGACTGAAATTGGTGATTTCAAGCGAAGTGCTTGTATATGTGGAAGCACAAGAGAACTATGTGCATATTCACTATATGGAGGGAGATATACAAAAGGAATACTCGCTTCGTCAGTCTATGCGTGGTATTGAAGAACTGATGGAGAAGCATGGTATTGTGCGCTGCCAACGCTCGTATTTTGTCAATCCCAAGCATGTGACAGTACTGCGTAGAGATAAAGAGGGAATTATCCAAGCCGAATTAGACATACACGGCATGAAAGCAGTACCCGTTTCTCCTAAGTACTACGACCAACTGAGCAAAATGCTATGAGATTAGACCGCCTAACCGCATAACCGCTTAACCGCTAACGCTGTTAGACATCTGCGATGAGCATGCCACAAGCGGCTTGAATATCTTGTCCGCGTGAGCGGCGGATAGTAGTTGTTATTCCATTCTGCGTGAGATAATCACGCATCCATACCATTTGTTTCTCATCCGAAGATGGGAATGAGCGTTCCTCAAGAGCCGTCTTGGCTACCTGCTCCACTCCCTCGTGGAAACGAATAAGATTGATACGGCATGGCAGTCCCTTTAATAAACGCAGCAGTTCGTTGGCATGCCGCGGAGTGTCATTCTTACCATGCCAGCAAATATATTCAAAACTCACACGGCGCTGATGATTCCAATCATATTGCTTGAGCAATGCGATTAGATCGGTCATGTGCAGCATTCGTTCTGCTGGCATGATGGATGAACGCTCCACGCCAAAAGGATTATGGAGCGAGATAGCCAAGTGACATTCACTCTCTTCGATAAATCGTTTCAAACCAGGCATCACACCCACACTGGAAACCGTGACGCGTTTAGGCGACCAACCACAACCATAATCAGCCGTAAGGACAGTCAGCGAACGCAATACTTCATCTATATTATCCATCGGTTCTCCTTCACCCATATAGACAATATTGGTGAGCGGAAGAAGAGCTTTATTGCTGGTAGCGGGATTACCCGAAAGGTCGAAATAAAAAATCTGATTAAGTATATCTGCGGCGGTAAGGTGGGCTTGAAAACCGAGTGTACCCGTCATGCAGAAACGACAACCCATTTTACAGCCCGCTTGGGTGGAGACACATAGTGTGGCGCGATCATCTTCTGGTATATAAACCGCCTCCACCATTTGTCCTTTGGCAGACAGACTATCGGTATCCACTGGGAATAAGTACTTACGCGTACCATCCGCGCTGATAGCCTCACGTATAGGAAGACTACGACCAATAGTGTAATGCGCTTTGAGCGCCTCACGCCCTTTGAGCGAGATATTCGTCATCTCATCAAACGAACTCACACGGCGCACATAAAGCCACTCTGCGAGTTGCTTACCAGCGAACTTAGGCAAACCTACTTGCTGCGCTACGGATTGCAGTTCGGCTAATGTCTTCCCTAATAATTTCTCCACCTTATTCCTATTATCAATGATTAGCGTAATCTATCAGCTGCGCGTACCATAGCCTCATCTTTGAGAATACGACGCGTAGCCATGACGGTGAGCACCAAGCAAACCAATGGAAGGCAAGCCCAACCCATTACATACACATCTACATCTATCATCAGTTTAGCCAGATAGATATAAATAGCCAATACGCCGTAGTAACCCAAGCAAAGCATGATGGTGAAGATGTTGAGGCGCGCTTGCAAGAGGCGTTTATTATACAAGAAAATATCCACAAGCGCTAATACAGGGATAAGTGCTGACGCCAAAAGTAATCCCCATAAGCCATTCAGCTGGATAGCAGGAAGTTCGGTCACCGTGGTCTCTGTCATTCCCAAAGCAGTCAGTTGCCATGCACGAACTACCTCTGCACCTTCTGGGGTAACAAACTGCACTACGGGAACAAAACACAATGTGATGCCTAAAGCGACTACTAAGAGTAAATAAAGTGTTTGAATACGTTGTATCATGTTAGATGTTGGATGTTAGATGTTATATGTTAGATGTTGGATGTTAGATGTTGGATGTTAGATGTTAGTTTTTCATTGCCTCTTCGAGGGTTTCGCATCGGTCTCCGTTGGCATTCACCCATCCTATTTGTCGTGCGGGGTTACCCACCATAAGCGCGTATGCTGGCACATCTTTCGTTACGACCGAACCTGCGCCTATAAGGCAGTATTCCCCCAAGGTATGTCCGCAGACGATAGTGGCGTTCGCGCCCACCGACGCGCCACGACGCAAAATAGTAGGTTTGTATTCATCTTTGCGGCTCACGGCAGCGCGAGGGTTAATCACATTGGTGAATACCATCGATGGACCGAGAAACACATCGTCCTCGCATTGCACGCCTGTATAGACGGACACATTATTTTGTATCTTGCAGTTATTGCCGAGCACCACCTCGGGTGAGATAACCACATTTTGACCAATATTACAGCGTTCGCCGATAACACATCCGCTCATCACATGGCTAAAATGCCATATTTTGGTTCCCTTGCCTATTTGGCAACCCTCGTCCACATAAGACGACTCATGTACGAAATAATCCATTATTCTTTTTTTATTTCTTTTGCTTTTATTGTGTATCTTGTCACAGATGAGACTATTCCATAGCCACCTTCCACATTGCTATATACCGCTACGGGTTCTTCCATACCTATCATATCCGATAGTAATGCGCCTAAATCCATTTCGTTATAATAATCATCGTTCATTCCCCAATAGGCAGCCATAGAATTATTGAATATTGTTTTTGTTGGGCTTTGCGCTTCAAAATCAAACACACACGAATCCAACATATATGTATAATTTCTTGTTGTTATGGTACTATCCTTTGCGGTATTTATCGTGGTATCGTCATAAGCGTACAGAATATCATCTGTATATATTTCTACGCCTTTTGATGATAAATATGCGTTGTTAAAGTACAACACTTTTCCATAATATATTTGAGCATTGTCATACTTATTATTCTTTTCCGATTCAAAGACCTTATTATTTGATTTTAAATTTGTGATTGTTTTTATGTAATCTGTTGTATCACAGGAAAGTATTGTATCATTGCGCTCTTTAGTAACTATCGTCCTAACTGTAAAATACAAAGAACTCTTCATATACAACACCAAATCAGGTCTTTCGTATTGAGTAGGGAAATCAAACACAAATCGGCATTGTTTTTTCTTTGGTTCCCACACACTGGACTTGAGTGTTGGTTTAAAGGTAGGCATTAAAACCTCTTCTGCCACCGCCGTTCCATACTTTGGATGTGTGACGATAAGGCGAATGGTGTCATTAGCCTGCAGCGGATGGGAAAGAGAGATCGTATGCGTATTACCACTCTGAATTCTTGATGTTATTTGTAAGGACTTATTCAGTGCCGATTGTATCTCTATGGTAGGATTTTTTATTGTTTCTTCCTTATCATTCGGGTTTGTATGCTCTAAGAAGAAATACGAGCGGTTAACATAGCAGATAAAATTATCTTCTCCTGCACACAAAGAAGCTTGTATCACCAATTTAGGGTCCTCATACTCGCCGTTATATGGTATTTCTCGTTCGCAGGACACGAGCGCTGCGAAAAGCAATGGTAGTATATACAATAGTCGTTTCATAGTGGTTAAAATTTAAATGTGTAGCTCAAGCTTGGTATGATAGGGAAGAGACTTAATTGGTACATTTTAGTTCCCGACGGATATACCAAGAACGGATTGAAATTGCAGTACGCATTATATACGGATAGATTGAGCACATGCCCGAAATTAGCATGTTTCTTATCCTTTAAATACCAAGTAGATCCGATGTCCAAGCGGTGGTAATCAGGCATCTTGTAGTTGTTTCGCTCGGATACATAATATATGGTGCTGTTATAATTACCTGGCTTATATATCTGGTCCTCATATTTCTGCATGCCGATTGTTCCGCGTGTACCTGTACCATAGACGAAGGTCGCCGCTAATTCCCATTTTTTCGTCACTCGGTACTGCAGTGTAATACTCAAATCGTGCTCTCTATCGTATTTAGCGTGGAATGGTTTGCCAAAATTGATTTCCTGTCCAGGTCTATCAAACTGACGCATAGTGCGGCTCCATGTATATCCTATCCAACCTGTGACGGGTCCCACTTTACGCTGCGCGAGGAACTGCACACCATAGCTCCACCCATCGCCCACGCAGACTTGTTTTTCCCAGTTTTGTCCACTGGTATAAGAAGCACCATCCTTGTATTCGAGCAGGTTAATCATCTTCTTATAGTATCCCTCTACAGACAACTCCACTTGGTTGCACACATTATAGGTCAACCCCACTGCGGCTTGCATAGAGCGCATAGGGGGTATATTGGCTGTGATGGGCACCCAAAGGTCGGTAGGTAACGATACAGAACTATTCGAAAGCATATGCACATACTGCGACATATACGCATAACTCATCTTGATAGCCACATCCTTGTGCGGCAAGAAACGCATACCTAAACGAGGTTCGATAGATGGGAAGAACCTACCATCCGCATGATAAAGCGTAGCATGCAGACCTGCATTCATCTTAAACCAATGACAAGGGGTATAGGTATCCTCTATATAGAGATTTAGTTCGTGAGTATGGTGCGTTCTGCCGATAGAGAAAGTAGTGTCCATCCTCTGTGCCGTTGTGTCTATTTCTACTACATAGCCCATTCTACCCACCTGAGGACGGAACATATGATAGGTATATCCACCACCGAAATGAACCTCATGACGAGGATTAGGACGCCATTCAAAATTGGTCTGGGCCATCACATCCATGATATACGAGTCATAGTCCATACCCATCTCTTCGCGTTCGTATTCCTCTTTGTTTTTATATTCATATTCTTGTCCTACTCCTAATTTATATTTATAGCGGGTGAAACTAAGTTGCGTAGTATTATACATGCGACCATTGAATCGATGTTCGTAGTTGAGCGCGGCAAAGAGGTTACCCCAGTTGTAACGCATTTTCATATACGCCTTGTCATTTATCGTGCCTGACTGATACCTCTCTTTCATACGCGCATAAACGACATCATCGCCCATATAGAAAGAAGCACTCAGTTTGTCATTCTCCGAGAAAGTATGGGTCAGTTTGGCATTCACATCATAGAAATAATATCCGCCCGTTGTGTGACCTTCTCCTTCATTCAAACTGGAAGTAACGATGGACATGATAGGCGAAATGAATAAGTCATACAATGTGCGGCGCGCAGAGATATTAAAGGTAGTTTTGGCCTTTACCACCTCTTTATTGCGGAAACGCTTCCATTCCTCTTTGGTCCAATAGATAGGTCCCTCCACGCTAAACTTAGTGGAGATGAGTCCGATGGTGAGATTACCATGATAACCATACGCATCACCATCTTTCTGCCGCACATCCACGATAGACGACAAGCGACCCGAATAGCGCGCTGGGAAATTACCTTCGTATAGTGTTACATTCTTTATCGCATCCGCATTGAAGACAGAGAAGAAGCCCATCATATGGTTCACCGAATACAATGGAACGCCGTCCAAGAGAATTAGGTTCTGGTCGGGTCCTCCTCCGCGCACATACAGGCCAGCCGAGCCTTCCGAACCCGATTGCACGCCAGGTAGCAGTTGTATAGCCTTGAGCACATCCACCTCTCCGCCTATCGCTGGAATACCTTTGATCTGCGAGATAGGCACTTCTACGGCAGACATCTGAACGGATTGAACGCCCGAGACAGACTGAGCCGCTTCCACCACCACTTCGGCCAACACATTCGTAGAAACCAAAGATAGTTCCACCAATGTGTCCGCACGCAAGGTGAAGGACAATGAGTCGCCCTCGTCATAGCCTACATAACTCGCTTGTAGCAACACTTCTGCTGAAGGAAGCGTAAGGGAATAAAAACCATTCACATTGGTTACAGTACCTATCCCCGAACGCTTATCCACTACCGTCGCGCCAATAAGGCGCTCGCCTGTCTGTATATCCAATACATAACCACTGATAGTAGGGTTCTTCGCCCCCACTATACAAGGAATAAGGATAAAGACAATAAAGATAAATCGTTTCATCATATGTACTTATTGATTTGACGCGGCAAAGGTAGTGTTTTTGCTTGTATTAGGCAAGTTTTTGAGTTGGGAAAAAACTTGGGATTTTACAAAATGCTGTACTTCTTAGAAGAAAATCTTGAATATATCGTTACCATTTGCAAAAAGGAGCAGAGCCAACAAGAGATAGAAACCTATTTCGTTCGCTTTCTCCAAGAATTTATCGGATGGCTTGCGGCGCGTGATCATCTCCACCAATAAGAAGAGTATGTATCCTCCATCCAAAGCAGGAATAGGTAGGAAATTCATAAAGGCGAGTATGACACTCAGGAAGCCGTCATATGCCAGAATGCATATCCGCTCCACAGGTCAGGGAACATACCACCGATAGCACCAAAGCCGCCCAATGATTGAGCCCCTTCCTTAGTGAATACCAAGCGGAACTGCTTTACATACATCACCAATATATCCCATCCATATTGTATCCCCGCAGGAATAGATTGCAAGAATGAATAGTCAGTATGCTCTACATCAAAATAACTATATTTCCATTTTGCGAAGACGCCCATCTTGCCCTGATCACCAATGAAGAGATGTGCGGTGTATTGTTGTCCCGCGCGATAATAATCTACCGTTATAGAGTCGCATACATGTTTCTGCAATTCTTGTGTCACTTGCACGCTACATGGTGTTGGAACGCCATCGACTGCCACTATACTATCCCCTTTCTGCATACCCGCTAATGCAGCAGAATGGTTAGGAATAAGGCTATCTATCACGAATGGGATATACTCTGTGATAAGCACATAACTCTGCTTTTGATAGTTCTCATCCGCGCGTTGTTTCTCACGCTCTTGCTTATCAAACTCATTTTGTATAGCCAAATAGCGCGTTCCTAAATCCTCAGACATGTGTAGCATAATAGTATCCGTACCGCGAAGTACTTGTACATCGCGCTGGCCTTCTATCACAATTTTCTGTACCACCTCGCTCAAATCGGTAGGTTCTACGCCATTGATAGTGAGTATCTTATCTTGCTGCTCAAATCCCTCTTGCTGCAACACCTCAGAGTAGTAAAAACCTGTATGAATGTTTTTCAATGGGAGGGTATCCTGCCCATAGTTCCACAGGAGCATTGTAAAGATTACTATGGCGCCTATAAAATTCATCAATATACCACCAATAATGATGAGCAGTCGTTGCCATGCTGGTTTGGAGCGGAACTCCCATGATTGAGGTTCAGAAGGCAGGTCTGTAGATGCTTTGGTTTCATCCACCATACCTGCAATAGAGCAATAGCCGCCAAAAGGCAACCATCCTAACCCCCACTCGGTATTATCCGGATAGCGGCGCCAGTCCTCTTCAGGCAGTGCAGCCAATTCCTCTTCGGTCATAGGACGATAGATAGGACGACCTTTCTCATCCGTCTTCGTCTCACCCGTCAAGGCATCCTTTACCTCCACCATGGATGGCTCCACATTAGGGGCGAAGAAACGGAATTGCCATTTACCGTTGATTTTCTTGGCGCGGAAGAGACTAATGCGTGGATTGAAGAACATATAGAATTTCTCCACACGCACATGGAAAAGGCGTGCGAACATAAAATGCCCCAACTCATGGATGAGTACTAAAAGGCTGAGTGCTAAAATTAATTGTAATGCTTGTATCATGTAGGATGTTATATGTTAGATGTTAGATGTTGGATGTTAGATGTTAGATGTTTTCTAATAGTTCTTGGGCTTTGATGCGTGCCTCTTTATCGATAGCCACATACTCCTCGTAGGTGGGTGATGGGATAAAAGAAGTCTTATCCATCGTTTCTGCGATGATTTCAGACATCTGCAGAAAACCGCATTTATTTTGCCTAAATGCGAGGTTAACCACCTCATTGGCTGCATTCAGCACACAAGGGACTGTTCCTGCTCTGCGCATTGCCTCGTATGCGAGTTGCAGATTAGGGAAGCGTTGTAAGTCGGGTTGCTCAAAGGTGAGTTGCGTCATCTGCGTCCAGTCAACGCGTGGAAAATCACTTGCTAATCGTTCAGGGAAAGAGAGCGCGTATTGGATTGGCAATCGCATGTCTGGTGCCCCTAACTGCGCCTTGATAGCTCCATCGGTGAACTGTACAGCGGAGTGCACAATGGATTGCGGATGCACAAGTACTTCTATCTTATCCACAGGTACACCAAAGAGCCATTTGGCTTCAATCACCTCAAAGCCTTTATTCATCATGGTAGCAGAATCGATAGTTATCTTGGCGCCCATATCCCAATTGGGGTGCTTGAGAGCCTCAGCAGCCGTCACCTGGCGCATTTGGTCGAGTGTATAGGTACGGAATGGTCCACCACTGGCAGTGAGAAGAATTTTCTCTATCTCACTATGGTCCTCGCCCACAATGCTTTGGAAGATAGCACTATGTTCGCTATCCACAGGCAGTATAGGCGCGTGGTATTGCTGTGCCAAGGCGCATATGATTTCTCCTGCCACAACGAGCGTCTCTTTATTAGCGAGCGCGATAGTCTTGCCTGCCTTGATGGCTTCTATGGTAGGACGCAAACCTGCGTATCCCACCATCGCCGCCACGACGACATCGATACTTGGCATGGTTACCATCTGTGCGATAGCATCTTCCCCTGCCCACACTTTGATTTCCAAGTCAGTCAGTGCCTCGCATAAGGCGGGATAGAGCGTTTCATCGGCTATGCACACCACTTCTGGATGGAAAGTGCGGGCTTGCTCTATAAGTTTATCTATACTACGGTGTGCACAGAGGGCATATACCTCATAGCGCTCTGGATAAGCAGCCACAACTTCCAATGTTTGTGTGCCTATCGAACCCGTACTACCTAATATAGCAATTTTCTTTTTCATTAGAATACTACCACTTTTTCGGGATCTACGGGTTTGCCCGACTCCCACAATTCAAATTCTAATTCGTTATCTCCTGCCATCAATCCAATTGACTCGCCTTCTTCCACAGCCACTCCTTGTGTCTTGAGCGCCGTACCCACATTGCGATAGACACTCACATAGCGGTCGTGCTGTATGACAATGGTGTAGGTATTATTGAGGTTGGGTTGTAAGAGCACTATTGTTCCTCTCAGCACTGCCAACACATTCTCATTTCTCGCCACGCGTATAGCGATGCCATATTGCTTGAGGTCAAAGCGCGCTGAACGCGTCACTACTCCTCGCGCGGGGGCATACATCTGCTGCATTGTGCGCTGAGCAGGACCATCAAAAAGCAATAAACGGTCACGCTCTTGCTGCTCATATTGTAGCAAGAACGCATCCGTCTCTTCATTACTCATATCAGGCAGTTTCACATTCTCTACCATCTGTAGCGAGTCCAATCGAATGATGCTATCCGATTGAATATCTCCTGCGGTGAGTTGCTTGATTACATCGAGGTATTGTCGTTGCAAGGTAAGTGAGTTTTGCAAAGAGTCCACTCGGGCATTCTCTGTTATTAACTGCTGACGAATACTCTCGCTATACCCAGGCAATATATTACGGATAGGCGTGAGTACGATTAATGCAGATAGCAATATAATCAGCAGCAGAAATAATACCATTAATGTGCTGAAGGTTCCCAAGCCGCTTAAGCGCATATGAAAAATCTCGCGCAGCGTCCTGTCGTCTAATATCGCCAAGCGATACTGACGCCTCATCTTTTGCCAAAAACTCTCTTTTTCCTTTACCATTGTTTATTCATTATAAGATAGTACAACCTGCGCAAGGTTTGAGTTGCTTAAAGAAATCGTTTCCTTTATCATCCACCAAGATGAATGCAGGGAAGTTCTCCACCTCAATTTTCCAGATAGCCTCCATACCCAATTCAGGATACTCAACGCACTCAATGGATTTGATATTCTCTTGCGCAAGAATTGCTGCAGGTCCGCCAATTGAACCAAGGTAGAACCCACCATATTTCTGGCACGCATTGGTTACATCTATAGAGCGGTTACCCTTCGCAAGCATGATACGCGAACCACCATTTGCTTGGAACTCATCCACATATGGGTCCATACGGCCAGCTGTAGTTGGGCCCATTGAACCGCAAGCCATACCCGCAGGAGTCTTAGCAGGACCTGCGTAGTAGATAGGATGATTCTTCAAATACTCAGGCATTGGTTCGCCTGCATCCAAGCGCGCTTTGATCTTTGCATGCGCTATGTCGCGACCTACAATAATCGTACCATTCAAACTCAAGCGTGTGCCAATGGGGTATTGGGTGAGCACCTTACAAACATCGTCCATAGACTGATTGAGGTCAATACGCACTGCGTCACCCTCACCTGCATTACGCAACTCTTCTGGAATGAGTGAAGCTGGATTGCTATCCATCTTCTCAATCCAAATACCATCCTTGTTAATCTTACATTTGATGTTTCGGTCTGCCGAGCAACTCACACCCAAACCAATTGGGCAACTTGCTCCATGGCGTGGCAAACGCACTACGCGCACATCATGCGCCATGTATTTACCACCGAACTGAGCACCGAGACCAATCTTATATGCCTCTTGCAGCAACTGTTGCTCCAACTCTATATCGCGGAAAGCACGACCTGTCTCGTCTCCTGTAGTAGGCAACGCATCGTAGTAATGGGTGGAAGCAAGCTTGACGGTGAGTAAGTTTTTCTCAGCCGAAGTACCACCAATAACAATTGCGATGTGATATGGAGGACATGCGGCTGTACCCAAACTCTTCATTTTCTCTACTAAGAATGGCACCAGTGTACCTGGGTTTTGAATACGCGCTTTGGTCTCCTGATAGAGATAAGTCTTATTGGCAGAACCACCACCTTTGGTCACGCACAAGAAATGATATTCAGCGCCGTGTGTGGCTTCGATATCTATTTGGGCTGGGAGGTTACACTTGGTATTCACCTCATTATACATATCCAGCGGTGCATTCTGTGAATAGCGGAGGTTATCCTGCGTATAGGTATTGAATACGCCACGGCTGAGAGCCTCTTCATCGCTGATATGCGCAGCATTAGAAGTCCAAACCTGCTGACCCTTCTCGCCATGAATAATAGCCGTTCCGGTATCCTGGCAAAGCGGCAATTGTCCCTTGCAAGCCACATCCGCATTGCGCAAGAAAGTGAGCGCTACATACTTATCGTTCGCGCTGGCCTCTGGGTCACGAAGTATCTTCGCCACTTGCTCGTTATGACTACGACGCAACATAAAACTAACATCATGAAAGGCTTGCTGCGCCATAAGGGTCAATCCTTCTGGCTCTACTTTGAGCATTTCGTGTCCTTCAAACTCACCAACGGAAACATAGTCCTTGGTTAGCAAATAATACTCTGTTTCATCTTTACCGAGCTGAAACATCGGTGCATACTTAAATTCCATATATCTTTGATTTTATTATTAATTCCAATTTTGCGTGCAAAATTACTATTTTTTTCTGACATACGCAAGCGCGTGCGCATTTTTATGCGCATGCTTGCGAGTTTTTCCATGATTTACGAGAGACATACGGGACAGATACGGGACGATAGCATTGTGACTAAAACTAAAAAGGTTGACTCGTATTATGATTTTAATCCTTCAGAAACGACCTCCGCCACAAGGGGTAGAATAAAAATCACGGAGACGAACTTTATCGTCTCCGTTTGGCATGTAAGAGTAGTTAGGAAAGTTAGTAACGAATTGGTGCATTCATTATGCTTCCATTTACGAGAGCATCACGGGACCATGTCCTATGAAGATAGTAAGAGGGTGCTATCATAAATATCAGCACTGAGAGTTATTTGATTGATTTGAGGAACTCTTGATGAAGGCGTTTGCGTTCTATTCTTGCTTTTTCTACTTTCTGATAATAGGTATATCCGGTCATTATATGACCAGTATATCCCTCAATGTGCTGAAGTTCTTGGTCTTCTTGTTCCTGTAGTTTCCACTCATTGCGGTAGAACTTGATGTTTGCTATTAAGCGTTTTGTGTATTTAAACATAGTTGGGAATGTTATTTATTGCTGTATAATTTAGATATTTGTTCTGCAATTGTGTCCCACTTATATTTCAAAGCAGCAGTCTGTGCATATTGTGAGTATGTCTGCCATAATTGTATATCACTCATCAAACTCTCTACCATAATGGTCATTGAGATTGCATCTCCAAACTCACACAAGAAACCGGATTTATTATTCTCTACCACATCAGGCACCCCGCCCACTTTAGTTGCTACGATAGGCAAACCAGTTGCCATTGCTTCAGCAAAGACGATCCCTTGCGACTCTTCTCTGCTATGTAAAACAAATAAATGTGCTGACTTGTATGCTTCAAATACATGTGATTGACTTACATTTGTTTCTATCGAAATATCTTTTTTATAGGGACTTTTTTGTATAAGTTTTAACAACTTAGCATGATAGTTCGTATCCGCCATAGAGCCAATAATGCGTAATTTTGCTTGTACTCCTTTATTGCGTAATTCATTAAACATCTTGATTGTATAATCATGCCCTTTTCGCTGAGAGATAGCACCAATAGACAAAATATTATTACTTTCCTTAGAGCATTCCATTTGATAGTATTCGGCATTTATACCTTGTGGTATAACATACATTTCTGGCAGTATAGAGATTTTTCCTTTTTTCTTATACTCTGCTATTTTCTGCGCCACATATGGTGTATCAACAATAATACGCTTTGCATCGTTCAGTATGTCAAATTCTGCACTTGATTGAACAATATATTGATATAAGTGTTTCAAAGATGGCTTACGACGGAATGCTTGCTTCTTTTCCTCATGGAGCAAACCATGAACAGTCAGAATAACGGGGATGCCGTAATTCTGAATTGCTCTATACAAAACGCCACTGATTTTTCCTGTTCCATGTATATGCACGACATCAGGATGAAGCGCTATTATATCACGAAACATTTCCTTCGCTCTCAGGATAGCATCTTCATTATGCTTACCATTATTAGTATATCTGTGTATAGTTAATAATCCATTTCGTTCGCTTGTATCCTTCCCATTTATACGAGGAAAGTCAAAGACATCTACTACATGTTGCGCACGAATGAGTGCTTGTGTAAGACCAAACACAGACGACTCCACTCCTCCGCGAATACAATCCATTGACAATGGATATGGACCAACTTGAATGATATTCATAGTATTTAGAATTTAATTATTTCTCTGATTGTTCGAGCGAAGCGATATAACAATGAAAAAGTCATTACAGAATATGGATGCGTAAGTTCCCAATGAACAATTTTATTGCTATGCTGTAATGCAAAAGCTTTTACTTCTGGTTCTGCATTCAACATTTTATAGACTTGTTGTATCTCACTCAATGGCATGCGAAGAAGAACCTTCTTTACTTGGTTAATTCTCCACGGACTAGCTTCGTTTGTTATAAATCGATATTCGTCACTAACAGGCAATTCATAAACATATTTTCCTAATCTAAACGAATAAGCCATCATTCGCCATGCTTTGAGTGTGTCCGTATGAGTATAATTAGTTGGATTGTCATCACGATAAAAATAATAACAATCCTCTATATCCATGCAGCGTTTGGAAGCGTCTATAGCTTGTAAAGTTTGTAACACATCACATCCTCGTTCTTCGCGAAAATCAATCTTGGCATCTACCAACATTTGTCTGCGGTAGCAACGATTCCAAGTAAATGTTATATCAAATTGTTTAGTTTGCTTGGTTAAGTGCATTAACTCCACACCTGTTATTACATCTGTGTTATGCAATGTACGCATTTTCTTGCCATTTGTAGTAACAATAGACCAATGAAGCATATCTAATTGTTTATCATCCATTTGTTGGATAATAGTTCTAAGACAATTAGTTGCAATTATATCATCAGGGTCATTAAACCATATATACTTGCCAATTGCAGCTCTATAGCCGGTGTTGCGGGCTGCATTATCTCGTTTGTTTACCTCATGATTAATAAGTCGCAAGTTATGGTGTTTTTGTTGATATTCTCGTATAATATCTGCTGATCCATCTTTTGTACAATCGTTGACACAGATAACCTCATATTCTGTTTCTGGAATATCTTGTGCAAAAACACTATCTAACCATTGCCCGATATATTTCTCTACACCATATACTGGCGCTACTATTGAAAGTTTTATATTAGTCATTTTTGTTCACAAATAGAAAAAACATGATTCCACATTTGATATATCTTTTCTTTTATTTTTTCATTTTCTTCTGTCAAATATTGTCTCATCCTTTTATTCTCTTCTGTGTCAAGAATCTTGTATAATACATTTTTAATACTAGAATGGTCTTGTATATTAAAAATCATATCTTTAAGACCGTATTCCTCATATAATAATTCATACTTAGGATTCCAACTAGAGGAAACTACGGGAACATTAGACGCTAAACAATTAGCCGCGCCATGAAAACGAGATGAAACGACTGCATAAGCATTTGCTAATGCACCTTTGGTATCAAGAGCATTTAATCCGCTTATAACTCTATATTTTCCTCCAAAATACGAATTTATCTTTTTGCATAAATTTAGGTCACCTAATGATTCATGATTAAACAATACAACTTCTTTCTTTAACTCATTACCTCTTGCAATTAAAATCCTAAAAAGCTCATAATAATCTGCTTCTTGTATCCCTGCTTCAGTAATCATCCTCATATTTGGAATTAACACAATTGCGTCTTCACAAAGTGTTATTCCTTTTGTTCCTTCTACAATAGCTGTAAAATCTGGATAAATATACACATTAGACATATTCAGTCCTATTTTTTCTAAGTGATTATAGGAGGCTTGTTCTCTAGCGCACACTAGGTCTGATTTTTCTATAATAGCTTTTCCCGTCGCGATTGCACCTTGATTAGAAAAAGGTCCAAATGCTTGTGGTAAAAATATTGACTTAGTATTATGTTTGCGAAGTAAATTAAGATAATCATAGTGTATTCTTCCTGTTTCTACATTGTTTTGCCAAACATCTCCAAAACCATATCCGTGTGCAGAGAACATCACATCTAAATCCAATGGGGCTATTCCATTTCGCAAAAAATACACATAAGGAAGATGCAATCTACGTAATACACCAGCTATTTTATATTTTGCAAAAAAGTCCATAAGTTTAGAAAATCTTCTATGCTTAAAAACTAATTTTGAAGATTTCCAAGGACTAACCATATAAGATGGCATAATAACCTCACTATAAGGATGACGTTTTTCTAATTCTTGACATATCGCACAAAACATCAGTTCTGCTCCCTTATTGGCATTATTTGTACCGTTAATAAATACTTTCATAATTTTAGTAATTTTAACAACTTCCTACATATACGTTTATGCAATGCATTATGGTTCTGCACTTCTTTCTCTTTCTTTTTGACAATCAACAATGCTTCTTCCAATCTATCATTTACAGACATCGCTTCATGTTTTAAGTAGTCATCTATGCATTTTTCCACAAAATCAGTCTTTTCATTTGTCGTTTCTCCATTTGCTATTTGACAAAGCCAATATGGATAACTCCAATTCTTTTTTTGATACTTCCCAATAGCAGCAATACAGCGTTTTTTTCTAAACTCTACTCCCTGCGCTTCAACAACAACTTCTTTAGGAATTTCTTGGGTTGCTATATAATCAGATTGTAATAATCTATTTACTATACTATCACCTAATTCAGTACGAACAATAATAAGCGATGCTCCATTATTCCAATCTATCACATCACTTTGTATATTCCACGGATCGCCGCAAACTATATCGGCATATATATTTAATTTGTCAAAGCAGGCATAGCATCTAGGATGGGTATAAAAGTCTTTGAGAGCATGGCGCTTGACAGGATTTATCAATATAGAATCCTTGTCGGCCATATGTATAACAATTGGACTATGTTTATAACCATATTTTTTTGCTCTATATTCGATACGATATGGCACTTTTTGTTCCGCACCAGCGCATAAAACAGTATTAAGTTCTTGCCCAAGTATTCGGTCACAAATTAATCCAATGACATATTTTACATTTAAGAATAATCCCTTGGCTTGCGCAGTTCTTATCGATTCTACTTGGCATGGCAATGCAACAAGAGCAACGGATGAGTATTCTCCTATATCGTCTAATATTGATAACACATCTATAGGGGTATATATAGATCCTTGAGTATGCGATAAACTTTCTTTTGATGTAATAATTTGTGCCTTATTATTTGGAAATGGAAATCCATATTGAGACTTGCACACAATTGCCGCATCAATACTATGTTCTTCAAATAACATATATAATATCTGCGTCACTACTCCTCCACTTTGCGAATTACGATATATGGAATCATTTAGACTTTTCCCTACTAAACTTCTTAAAATTTGTCCGACCCATTTATCTTCAACATCTAAAATTGGGAGATTATTATTCCAGGGACAGACATCTAAACACTCTCCACATTCAATACAGTTATCATTGACACTCGGATATATATTACCCATGCCATTCTGTTTAAATTGAATAGCTTTTATCGGGCATATTGCTTTGCACATACCACATCCAGTACACCCCTGCGACTCAACAATTTTAATTATGTTATTATGAAAATCCATAGTACCATTTGAAATATACACAACAATTCCTTTATGCACACAAAAAAAACGCGGATTTCTTTCTATTGCTTATCCGCTTTCAGAGGTCCTAGGAAAACCTTAAGTCTCGAATAAGCAATGCAGAAACCCACGCTGCGTATATAAACGCTCACGCACGCACCAAATTAAGGTACGCGCGGGCGCAAAATACACCCATGGGCATCTACTACTGCCTTGTTTTCGAAGACTTTATTGAAATTTCCTAGGTTTCTGAAAGTCAAAAACAAGCGTTAGTAAACGCCAATCAATATGTCTGCTCCCTCACCCTGATTTGTCCACGCAGACATCCCAGCGTGAGTTTGCGGTGCAAAGGTAGTAATAATTTTTGAAAGTACCAAAAGAAAAATGCCATTTATGCGGAATTTGCATAAATGGCAGGGGAATTCCAAGTTTATAACGCTTATTTAGCGGCGCAACACTTTGCGCTTGTCTTTATATCATTTTCTCCTTTCCCGGTGTGCTCGGAAGCACCGCTCGGAGAGGGACGATTTATTTTATTTTACTTGTTTTAATTACGCTCGGAGGCGTTACGCTGCGAAGCGTAATTGTAGATATATTGTTTGTAGAACGGGTCACAGAAAGTGTATGTGGCTTCGTTTCGATCAATAATTCCTTCGTCCAGAAGAACAGCTACTGCCTTTTGTAGCGACGAGGCACCGACAAGCCTATAGCGCCGAATGTAGTCTCCTGAATAGATATTATCTCCCGACTGCGTCAGAGCTATCAACAAGCGTTTTTGTAATACCGACAAGCGGTCAGTACGTTCAAAATAGTAGTCGCTTTTCAGTTCCACCACCCGCAAGAAGCAGTTGTCGATAATATCTTTGGTTACATCGTGTAACTCTCCGACCATATATTGCCATATTTCGGCGGATAAGAGCTGGATATAGTAAGGTATGTTTTCCACCCGTGCAATCAGGTAGCGGCATAAATCCTCAGAGATCCGGATGCTGGATGTAGCAAAACGAGAGGTGATAAAATCAATGGTCTCACGTTCCGGAAGAGTGGAGATCTGCAATGTAATTGCCGAATTATAGAAAGGCCTGTTCTTGTCCATAAACATATCTTGAATGATATGTGTCTTACTACCCAAGAAAAGATAGTTCGCGTGGTGTTGGAGTTGAATTTTACTGCGCATGAGAGCTTCTAACCCGAATTTAGACAGTTTGCGGATCTCCTGAAATTCATCCATTACAACTACTATCCGCCGCCCGTCCTGTGCCATTTTTTCGGGCAACTCCAGGATGTCCGCAATCGTAGCAGGACTGACTTTCGTTTCTGCAAACTCTATGCCGAACTCGGGCTTCCCGAATTCATCAAATGTCATCTTGGGGCGGATGTTTTTAAGCGCAGATACCATTTGGATAAACCGCTCAAAACTTGTTTGTTTGCGGTATAAGGCTTGTAAATATAATTCGGCGAACGATTCCAACGAATACACCGGCATCAAATCCAAATAGACACAACTAATACCGGATTGCTCCAATTGTTTCATTGCGCGGAAGACGAGCGAGGTCTTTCCATACCTCCTTGGAGCGAACAATACCATATTATTTCCTCCTTGCAAGGTATCTACGATGCGTTTGGTCTCCTCTTTCCTGTCGTAGAAATTATCCCCTTCGGCTATGGAAATATAGTTAAATGGATTCATATAATACGCTTAATTCGTTACACTTTTTCAATTTCGCTTGCAAAGGTAGTAATAATTTTTGAAAGTACCAAAAGAAAAATGCCATTTATGCGG
>CALATT010000070.1 GCA_937891905.1 uncultured Bacteroidales bacterium
TATCATCCTCTATCGCACAATGATCCGCAAAATCTTGCTCCGTATGCCACAAATCACTCATCACATTGATAAGCGGATAACTGATGCGTAGATTATTTGTTTCTGCAGGATAGTACTTGATAATCAGATTTTTAATCTCCGTCAGTTTGTCTGTTATGCGTTGATCGTCATGCTCATGCTCTTCGTAGCAACCTGCATTCTCATGCTCAATATGCGTGCGTATCTCTTGCACAAACTCATCGTAGCACCTCAATATGAGCATAGGTATTTGACTCGAAGGATTGGCGGGATTGACTGCTTCAATCAGCGCACTACGCAGACGAGGAAGGCGAAATTCTAAAAAATACACATGCGCATTATTCAAGTACATTTGCAGTGTGTCTATATTGATTTCTGCAAGGTTGGCTTTCTGACGAAATACCTTATGATTGACTACAGCAAGGAAGGTAGGAGTGTGTACACCATGTGCAGAGCAAACTTGATCTATTGTTTGCTCTCCCACACCAATACTCAATCCAAATCGACTGATGATCTGAATAGCCTCCTCTTCGTGCGCCATTAAATCGCACATCTTGTCTTCCTGCCTATACATGTATTATCCGTTTAATCCTCTATATTTAACGCGATGAGGCTCAGCGTCCTCTCCTAAACGCATTCTCTTATTGGCTTCGTAATCAGAATAGCTACCCTCAAACCAAAATACTTTACCATCTCCTTCATATGCAAGGATATGAGTGCATATACGATCTAAGAACCATCTATCGTGACTAATCACCACAGCACATCCTGCGAAGTTCTCTAATCCTTCCTCCAATGCACGAAGTGTGTTAACATCTATATCATTGGTTGGCTCATCCAATAGCAGTACATTCGCCTCCGATTTGAGTGTTAACGCCAAATGAAGTCTATTGCGCTCACCACCTGATAAAACACCACATTTCTTCTCTTGATCGCTACCCGTGAAATTAAATCGGCTCAAATATGCGCGCGCATTAATTTCCTTTCCACCCACTCGTATGAATTCAGTACCATCACTGATTGTCTCAAAAACTGTCTTATTAGGGTCAATATTGGCATGTTGTTGATCTACATAACCAATCTTAACTGTCTCACCAACAGCAAAAGTACCTTTGTCAGCTTGCTCGCTACCGATAATCATTCTAAAGAGTGTGGTTTTTCCCGCACCGTTAGGACCAATAATACCTACAATACCGTTAGGAGGCAGCATAAAGTTCATATCTTCAAATAGTAATCTATCTCCAAAGGATTTGGCTACTCCTTCGGCATTAATCACTTTGTTTCCTAAACGAGGACCATTGGGAATGAATATCTCAAGGCGTTCTTCTCGTTCTTTTTGCTCTTCATTTAACATGCGGTCATAAGCCTCCAAACGCGCCTTTGACTTAGCTTGGCGTGCTTTGGGCGCCATGCGGATCCATTCCAACTCGCGCTCAAGAGTCTTGCGGCGTTTGCTGGCTTGTTTCTCTTCCTGAGCCATGCGATTGGTCTTTTGGTCCAACCAACTGGAATAATTACCTTTCCATGGAATACCTTCGCCTCGATCTAACTCTAATATCCATCCTGCCACATTATCCAAGAAATAACGGTCGTGCGTAATACAAATAACAGTACCAGCATATTGTTGTAAATGCTGTTCCAACCAATCAATGGATTCGGCGTCTAAGTGGTTGGTAGGCTCATCTAGTAATAGCACATCAGGTTGCTGCAATAATAATCGGCATAGCGCTACACGGCGGCGCTCACCTCCAGATAAAGTGGTCACATTCGCGTCATCAGGTGGGCAACGCAATGCATCCATAGCTCGATCTAATCGCTGGTCTATATTCCACGCATCAGCTGCGTCCAACTTATCTTGTAATTCAGCTTGACGAGCCAATAACTTATCAAAATCAGCGTCTGGTTCTCCAAACGCAGCATTTATCTCATCGTATTCGCGAAGCATGTCCATAATAGGTTGAACACCCTCTTGTACGCACTCGCGAACAGTCTTATTAGGATCTAATTTAGGATCTTGCTCCAAATAACCCACAGAATAACCAGGCGACCATACTACTTCGCCTTGGTATTCTTTCTCAATACCTGCTATAATCTTCAAAAGCGTACTCTTACCAGCACCATTCAAACCAATAATACCAATTTTAGCACCATAGAAGAAACTAAGGTAAATATTATTCAAAACTCGTTTTTGAGGACCGAAATTTTTACTCAGTCCTACCATTGAAAAGATAATTTTTTTATCGTCTGCCATAATTATTAGGTAGTTAAATATTTTTCAAACTTAATTGTATTCTTCCGCGATTTTTGTCTATATCAATCACTCGCACTCGTACATGCTGGTGGAGTTTTACTATTTCTTGTGGGTTAGTGATACGCCTATCTGCCATCTCTGATATGTGTACTAATCCATCTTTGTGTATTCCCAAATCAATAAATGCGCCAAAAGCACTTATATTAGTCACAATGCCAGGCAATACCATCCCTATCTGCAAATCGTCAATAGTGTGTACCGACTCGTCAAAATGGAATTCTTCAATCTCTTCTCGTGGGTCGCGTCCCGGCTGTGCTAATTCCTTGAGAATATCAGTAAGGGTAGGGAGGCCCACTTTATCAGTCACATATTTATTGAGGTCAATATTCTTGCGTATTTGCTCATTTGAGATGAGTTCTGTAATGCTACAACCTTGATCTTTGGCCATTCGCTCTACGATGGAATAACTCTCAGGGTGAACGGCGCTATTATCCAATGGGTTATCTCCTTTAAGTCGCAGGAAACCAGCCGCCTGCTCATATGTCTTATTGCCTAATTTAGGTACTTGTAAGAGGTCACTTCTTTTCTTAAATGCACCATGAGTAGCGCGATAATCAACGATATTCTGTGCTAATGTTGCGCCTAAACCAGATATATATGTCAATAGGTGTTTGCTGGCAGTATTCACATCCACACCCACATAATTGACCACACTTTCTACTGTTTGTTGCAAACTATTACGAAGTTGCGTTTGGTCCACATCGTGCTGGTATTGGCCCACACCTATTGCTTTGGGCTCTATTTTGACTAATTCAGCCAAGGGATCAATCAGTCTGCGTCCAATACTGACAGCACCGCGAACTGTCACATCCTCATTTGGCATTTCTTCACGAGCTATCTTACTTGCACTATACACGGACGCTCCTGACTCGCTCACGACAAATACTTGTGGTTTATCCTTTGCAATGCGATTGAGAACGGTTCTAACCATCTGCTCTGTTTCTCTACTGGCAGTACCATTACCAATAGCGATAGCCTCAATATGGTATTTCTCTATCAAGGATAATAGTGTTTGAGTAGATTGCAAATTATGCAGATAAATAACATCATGTGTTATCAAATCGCCTTGCTCATTAAGCACAACCGTTTTGCATCCCGTCCTAAAGCCAGGGTCCAAAGCCAAAACGCGTTTTTGACCTAACGGAGCAGCCAATAGTAATTGTCGTAGGTTATCGGCAAAAACATGTATCGCTTCTTCGTCTGCTTTGGTTTTTGAGGCGCTTGCAAACTCAGTCTCGATAGCAGGTTTGAGCAATCGCTTATAACTATCCTCCATTGCCAGCTCTACCTGATATGCCGTGTCGTTATTGGCGTGCAACCATATTCGAGCTAATTTATCTAATGCTTTTTCTGTATCAGGCGATATATCTACGCGAATGAATCCTTCTGCCTCGGCGCGACGGATAGCCAATAGTCGATGACTACTAATATGCTTCAGTGGAGTGCGAATAGCAAAATAATCGCGATAGTTTTGTGCTTCTACACTCTCGCATTTATCTTTTACTACTTTGGTAGTCAGAATAGCACTATAGGCAAACTCTCTACGAATGGCATTTCTACTGCGCTCATCCTCAGCAATGCGCTGTGCGATGATATCACGCGCCCCTTGCAAGTCTTCTTCGTTATTAGGAAGACGCATAGGCCGTTGTTTCAAAATCTCTTCGGCAAGAGGCAATAATCCGCGCTCTATAGCCATATCCGCGCGAGTCTTACGGTGAGGTTTGTAGGGCAGATATATATCTTCCAATTCAGTAGCATCCCAGCATGCCTCAATACGACTATGTAAATCCCTATCCGTATTGCCCAACTCGGCTAAGCGTGCATATATCGTCTCTTTGCGTTTGCTCAGTTCCTGTAACTTAACATAATGAGATTGAATGTCGGTTATTTGCACCTCATCCAAACTGCCCGTTTTCTCTTTGCGATAACGAGCAATAAAAGGAATGGTGGCACCCTCATCCAATAAATGTATAGTCGCTGCCACTTGCTTCTCACTAATGGCAACTAACGAACTGATGATATGTGAGAAAGTATTACTTCCCATTATTTTCTGCGTATGTATTCAGCAAAAGTATAGTCGTATGGATTTTTCTCGTCTTTCGCGTGTTTCTCTGCACTTACTAATTCCCATTCCTCTTCTTTTATCTCAGGGAAGAATGTGTCTGCATCGCTCCAGCTATTATGAATATGTGTGATGTATAGTTTGTCTGCTAATGGCATCATTTGCTTATATACCATGCCGCCGCCCATAACAAAAGCTTCCTCATTAGGGTCTATTTTGCTGATGAGTTCATCTATGGAATACGCCACATCTGCACCTTCAAATGTTTTGCCCTCTTTGTCTGTCAATACGATATTTCTGCGGTTAGGAAGTGGGTGCTTAGGAAGCGAATAGAAAGTGCGCTCACCCATTAAGACCGTTTTGCCAGAGGTTATTTGTTTAAAATGCTGTAGATCATTAGGTAAGTGGCACAATAAATCGCCTTGCTTACCAATGGCATAATTTTCTGCGATTGCAACGATGATTGATAACATAATGAAATAATTTTATAGGTGGCTATAATTTGTAAGTGAGTATAACTTATAGCTGTGTATGATTTTAAATAGGTGCGTATTTTTTCGGGATTCTTACCCTCTAATCTTTAGTTGTTATTTAGTTGTTATTTAGTCCTTCTTTGGTTCTTCTGCTTACTTTACTATAGGATTGTTATACACTCACCACACCAGCGATATGGGGATGAGGATCATAATTAGTTAATGTGAAATCCTCAAACTTAAAACCAAATATATCTTTCACATCAGGATTAATCAGCATTTGTGGCAATACCTTTGGTTCGCGCGATAATTGCAACTTAACTTGCTCAATGTGATTAGTGTAGATGTGCGCATCGCCCAATGTGTGTACAAAAGTACCTGGTTGCAATCCAGTTACTTGTGCCATCATCTGCAGTAAGAGAGCATAACTGGCAATATTAAATGGCACGCCTAAGAATATATCTGCCGAGCGTTGGTATAGTTGTAAGGATAGTTTGCCATCAGCAACATAGAATTGGAATAAACTATGGCAGGGTGGGAGAGCCATTTTTTCTACTTCAGCCACATTCCATGCACTCACAATCATACGGCGACTATCAGGATTATTCTTTATCTGATTAACCACATTGGTAATTTGATCAATAGTATTACCATCGTAGTCTGGCCAAGAACGCCATTGATGACCATATACAGGACCTAATTCACCATTCTCGTCCGCCCATTCATTCCAAATGCGCACACCATTCTCCTGTAAATAGCGTACATTCGTGTCGCCTTGTAAGAACCACAAAAGCTCGTGAATGATAGATTTTAAATGCAGTTTCTTGGTGGTTAGCATAGGAAAACCATCTGCTAAATCAAACCGCATTTGATAACCAAAAATGGAAATAGTACCAGTTCCTGTTCTATCGTGTTTAATAGTTCCTTCGGATAGAACTTTCTTGCAAAGGTCTAAATATTGCTGCATATGATATAAAATTAATATAGATTGTAAGTTGTTTTGACCACCTTAAATTCTGTGCGTCGATTGATTTGATTGCATATTTCTTGTTGCTCAGCAGTAAGCGTGAGAATAAAAGTCTCATCTAATGCTTGCTCTTGAGGAATGAAGTTATACTTTGCATGGAGCGCTTTGTCTGCCACAACGGGTTTATGCTTTCCATATCCTACAGGAGTGAGTCGTTCCTTTTCTATTCCATGTTGGATTAGGAAATCGCAACATGATTGAGCGCGTTTTTGCGATAAATCTTGGTTGTATTCATCATTACCCTTCATATCCGTATGAGCCGATAATTCAATGGTGATATTAGGATTATCCTCCAATAGTTTTACCAATCGTAGTAACTCTTCTTCGGATTGCTGAGTTAACTCCCAACGCCCGAACTCGTAGAATATATTCTCCATCTTTACGGGTCTGCTAATTGGACTTAAACTGAAGTTCTTCTCATAAGTCTTACTATCTTTTAGTTGCATTGTATTCCATTGCTCTTTGGCATTCAAGTAACCGCGTGCAGTTGCAAGCATCACATAGCGAACATCGCGCTTAAGTTTGATTTTATAAGTGCCATCACGACGGGCATTAATTTTACTATTAGTGCCATCACTTCCCACTAAACGCAGTTTTGCATCAGCAATAGGATTACCTTGCTCATCACTTACTAATCCTTCAACAGAGAATACCATCTCTGGCAACCAGAACTGGTATATCTTGTCATAGCCTTTCTTATCGTTTCTATTGGACGAGAAGAAACCATCTTGGGTCTCGCCTGCAAAAGTAACACCAAAATCATCTCCATTACTATTGAATGGCATACCCATGTTGTATAATATCCATACGCATGTGTCCTTTTGAGTAGTGTCTTGTACGGCTTTGAATATATCTAATCCTCCATAACCTGGATGACCATTGCTCGCAAAATACAATGTACCATCAGCATGTACATAAGGATACATCTCGTCAGAAGAGGTGTTGATGCCTTTGCCTAAAGGAGTGGGAGCAGCCCATTCGCTTTCGTTCCAAACAGCCATCCATATGTCTTTTCCTCCTATACCGCCAGGGGCGTCGCTTACAAAATACAGTGTATCACCATTCGCACTTAATGCGGGGTGTCCGCATGTGATTGAACTATCAGCGAATAATTTCACTTCTTGCGCTTCGCCCCATTCGCCACTTGCTCGCTCACTCTTGTATATCTTGGCGCCTAAGTCTTGTCCGTTTATCGGTTTGGAATAGGTGAAATACATAGTTCTACCATCTTCCGTAAAGCAGCACACTCCCATTTCGGCGGTACTACCTTTCTGATTAGTAGAATCATTAGCGTTTTCCTCACTCTCAGCTTCGTCATATAATCCTTCTGCCAATTCTATCTCATCCCATTCACCTGCTGCATTCTTGCGCGTCTGGTAGAGTTGGAATAACTGCTGACCGGTCACATTACTTGGACGAGTTAGTTTTTTTGTCCCTTTTTGCTTTTCTTGACGATTGCTGGAGAACATGAGTGCATCTATTTGATCTCCTATAAACATGGGCGCGAAGTTGCTTGTGCGGCGTTGGTTAAATACCTTCGCTTCAATAACCTTGTAACGACTTGTTTCTTTCTTCCACTCGTCAATCTTGTTGCATGCATATAAACCAGCTTGGGCTACATAACTCGTAGGGTGGGATTGTAAATACAATTCATAGTGCTTGGCGGCATCTTTGTATTTACCTTGGTATTGTAACGCTTGTCCTGCATGCAGGTATATTGTGGAGTCTTGCAACTGATATTTGCATCTAAGAGCATTTCGATAGCAATTTGTTGCGCGCGTATTATTGAGCGCGCGATAACACTCTCCTTGCCGATAGGCTACATACCCTTTCAAATCCCGATCTTTTTTAGTGGATAAGCGACTATAGCATTGCTTGTAAATATCTGCTGCAATGTAGTATTCGCCGATAGCATATTTCTTATCGGCTCGTTTGATGCGGTGTTGAATACTACAACTGGGCAGCATGAAACATGCTACCAAAAAAGAGAGAAGTATATATGTGCTTAGTTTGTATCGCATATGGATGTTTTTCCTTTCTGACGAGGATTAGTCTAAGGAATGAATCACTAATCCAGAACGCAGTTTAGGCTCAAACCATGTTGTCTTAGGTGGCATTATATTGCCTGAGTCTGCGATGTCAATAATCTGCTGCATAGTAACAGGGTAGAGCGCTAACGCCATTTTCATTTCTCCATTATCTACGCGTTGCTTTAATTCGCCTAAACCACGAATGCCACCAACAAAGTCAATACGCTTACTGCTACGCAAGTCCTTGATGCCTAATATCTTGTCCAAAATTAAGTTGCTAGAGATTGTAACATCCAATACCTCTATTGGGTCATTGTCGTTATAACGCCCTTCTTTGGCTGTTAATGAGTACCATTGACCTCCTAAATAGAGTGAGAAATTATGTAGTGCATTGGGTTTGTAGATTTCTGTACCCATGGCTTGTACATTGAAATTGGTGCGTAATGCCTCTAAAAATTCAGCTTCACTCAAACCATTCAAATCTTTTACTACGCGATTGTAATCGATGATATTCAGTTGGTTGTCAGGGAAGCATACTGCCAAGAAATAATTGTATTCCTCGTCACCAACATGATTAGGATTGAGGCGCTTTTTCTCTGCACCTACTAATGCGGCAGCCGCTGAACGGTGATGACCATCCGCAATATACATGGCAGGAATTTGCGCAAATATATCAGTAATACGCTCAATCAGTTCACAATCATTAATCACCCAGAATGTATGTCTAAAACCCTCTGGAGCGGCTACATAATCATATTCAGGAGTGTTTTGGCATACAGAGGCAATAATTGCGTCTAAGTCATCGCGATGAGGATAGGCAAAGAAAACGGGCTCCATATTAGCATTCAAGCAGCGCACATGTTTCATGCGGTCTTCCTCCTTGTCGCGGCGGGTTAATTCATGCTTCTTGATGCGCCCTTCCATATAATCATCCACCCATGCTCCAACTACCAAACCATATTGTGTACGGCCATCCATCGTTTGAGCATATACATAATATTTCTCTTCTGCATCTTGTACCAACCATTTCTTCTCTTTAAAGAGCGTAAACTGCTCAATGGCGGCCTGATAAACACACTCATCGTGCTCATCTGTGCCAGGGGCAAAATTAATCTCTGGCTTAATAATGTGGTATAAAGACTTCTCGTTGCCAAGCGCTTCGCTGCGCGCCTCCTCTGAATTAAGCACATCGTACGGACGACTGCTGACTAACTCTACTAAATTTTGCGGTGGACGAATGCCGCGGAATGGTTTGATTTTCATATTAGAATAAAGTGTTTATGGTGGTATTATTTAATGTTTGAAGCGGTTTTTTCTGTGCCTCCCATGGAGCAAGTTCCATTAAAGATTGCACCTGGCTCTACAATGAGAGTCTTCGTTTGTACATCACCCATGATCTTACCACTTGTGCGGAGGGATAATTGCTGCTTGCAAGTAATCTTTCCATCCATCAAGCCTAATATCTCCGCATTTTGGCATACAATACTGCCTTTGATACAACCAGATTCGCCGATTACAACTTTGCCTGAACAATTTAATTCGCCTTCAATCGTTCCATCAATACGGAAATCACTGTCTGCGGTAATGTTTCCTACAATTTTACTCCCTGCTGTTAAAGCATTGAACATCAATCCACTGTTTTGCTTTTCACTTGCCATAATTATTTGTGTTTAAATGTTAATATTATTTCCAAACTGTTAGTATCTTATGAAAGTACAATCATGCGTTATTAAACGATGCATGTATACATAAATCGTGCAAAGATACAAATAAAAAATGACATACGCAAGCGCACGCGTATAATAATTAAAAAAAAAGTGTTTTTGGGCGTAAAAAATAAAAATATTTCATTTTGTGTTCGGCTAATCAATAAAAATGTGTATCTTTGCAGAATAATTTGAGATAAAATGCACCAATTTATAGTTATAGTCATTTTGCTCCTTGCTTTTTTGCTGATGGCAATAGGAGTAATACTGCGAAAGGACCACTCGTTTCGCTCGCAGCATATATCAGAAAACGAACGCATGAAGCACGATGGCATCCATTGTGCTACCTCCCAAGATAGAGAGCAAAGGCGTAATAATAAAAGAAAAATTAACACTAAAAATTTATAATTTATGAACAAAATTTCTATTATCGTTGAATCGATTTTGGCTGCTTGTGTAGTGGCTTTGTTTATTATTTTCTTTACAGTAACTCCAGGTTCTAAAAAAGCGGAAGTGGATGAAGTACAAGCAATGGGAGAACTAATGCCTATCGCAATTGTGAACACAGATTCCATCTTGAAGCATTACACCCTTGCAGTTGAGGCGCAAGATAAACTAATGTCAAGTTATGAAGAGTCAACAGTCAAATTAGACACAAAGGCAAAAACACTTCAAAAAGAGGCTGAAACATTCCAACGCGATGTGTTAGATTTCCAACGCAAAGTAGAGGCGGGTGCTTTCTTGAGTCGCGAGCGCGCTGAAAGCGAGCAAGCAAAATTACAAAAGAAAGAGCAGCAATTGATGGTTAAACAGCAAGAATTAGAGAATCTTCGTCAAAAGCTAAGTACTGATTTTATGAATCAACAAGCTGCTCTTACCCAGCAATTGCAGGATTCAGTGCAGCAATACCTTAGCGAAATGAATGCAGATGGACATTACCACCTTATCCTTAACGACGCTGTTTTGATGAATAAAGTGGCTGGATATAACATCACTAATGATGTAATAGAGGCCCTCAACGCACGCTATGTAAAATAAGAAATCCCACCAAAAGCCTATTAATAAGGCACGGAAAGACTATTTATGAAATCTATCCGCTCAATAATCTGTGTATGTGCTGTCATCTGCTCGATGATGGCACATGCGCAGCGTATTCCACAAGCATTGGAATATACGGAAATTTATGATTTTATTGAAGAATTAACTACCGATGGAGTTATACAATCCAATGCTGCGATAAAACCATACTCACGCAATTATATTGCCCAATTGCTTTTGCAAGCCCATCAGAACGACTCTTTGCTCAATAAAAGGCAAAAAGAAGATCTGCATTTTTATATGCAAGATTACGCTTTAGAGTTAGATACAATTCCAGATTATAAGATATATGGGCATGATAATGTGTGCCAATGGCGGTCTAATAATCCACGAACTGATTCTATCAAAAGAGCAAACTATAAATGCGATTTTAATCTTGCCCTTGTAGATCCCTCTTTGCACCTCATTACAAAAGATAAGAACTTCAAAATGAGGGTAAAACCAATATTAGGAATGGATATTTATGCCAGCAAAAAGGGTATGATAACGCGCAGAAGTTACGGAGCGGAAATACAAATGGATATAGCTCACCATGTGTCTATTTGGGGGGCTATTCGAGATAATAGTTGGAGAGGAATAAAACATTTGAATACCGACTTTTATCCCACGAATACTCAGTTGTATGCAGGGCCCAGATTGACCCAACCGGGATTCCTAAATACTATACCTGGAGTGCAATATAAAGAGGTGTCCAACGGCGATGGAGGTGATTTCTCTGATTCAAGAGGAGGTATAAACCTTTACGCATGGTGGGGCTCAATTGGTATTCAGCGTGAACGAATACAATGGGGAGATGCACAATATTGCTCAAATATCTTATCTGCTCACAATCCAGCTGTACCGATGCTTACATTGCAACTTACACCATGCAAATGGTTCCAATTTGACTATTTTCATGCGTGGCTCGTAAGTAATGTGTTAGACTCAACCTATTATTATTCAGAGGATTATCGCGAGGGAGAAACGAAAATACATTATCGCCCATATAATAAGTTTATGGCTGCCAATATGTTCACATTCATGCCTTGCAAATATGTGCAATTCTCTTTCGGAAACTCTATTATCTATGCCGAGCGTAATGTGCAAGCTGCTTACTTCATTCCTATCGCATTCTATAAGTCATTAGATCATTTATTGACCAAAGGAGTAAGGTCTGAAAACCAAAACTCGCAAGTCTTTGCTACTCTCACAGTTAGACCTACAAATCATTTGCGTTTATATGGCTCATTCTTCTTAGATGAGTTTAAGTTAGCACGCCTAAAAAAATCGAATGCTGAGCATAATCCCATCTCCTATTTGGTGGGATTCAATTGGTCGGGATGGCCAGTACGCGGATTGAGTCTAAAGGCAGAGTTTATGCGCTCATATATAGCCACTTATACGCATTCTATTAATGTGCTCAATTATACCTCTAATACTTATACAATGGGCCATTATATGGGCGATAATGCGCAATCAATAAATGTGCAATTAGCCTATCGTCCTGTACGCGGTTTGCGTCTTACACTCGATTATACACATGATACAAAATATAATGCGTATGATTATGTGCGCAGAAGTATAGGAGAAGTCATTAAGCAGAAACCATTTGATGAGAAAATATGGCAAAATGACGAATTATCCTTCCGTGCTATATACGAGGTATTCAATAATTGCTATGCACATGTGGACTTTATTTATAATAATACCCGCGCGTATGCGCCAAACTCGGAGAGGCATGCAGCGGAAGATAGAGGATGGAATGCGGATGGCACATCAATGAACCTTTCAGGTCAAGCACTCGAAGAATACTACCTAAATAAATATACCCCAATTTACTTCCAAGGTACTAACTTTACTTTCTCTTGTGGATTAAGTTTCGGTTTTTAATATGACATAAATGTATTTGATTATGAAGAAAATCTACTCTCTTTTAGCTCTTGTGTGCTTTAGCGTACACATTGCAGCAGCCACTTTTACATTGAATTCGCAATTAGACCCTTCATATGTCTATGCAGAACCCACCACTATTATTGCTCCAAATCAAACAGTACAAGGTGCTGCATATGATTTTATCTCAAATAATATTGCGGTAAGTTGTACAAAGGGTGCTATCACACAATCTACCACTCCCTATTTCTCTGCTCACGCAAATTATGCACTCACATTCACTGCTACCAAGCCTATCAAGGGAATTCGTATAAACGGTTTTGTGAAAGCAGGCTTTACCGCTACCGTAGATAATGGAATTGTTACATATATCTCGCCAGCAGAGGAAACGGAGGCCAATCCTGTTGTTGTCATCACTGATATTAATAATACAAGCGTTACACTCTCATGTGTGAAGCAATTACGCTGCTATAGTGTAGAGTTTTATTTTGAGAGCAATCCAGAAGGATTAGGTTCTACTTCCACTACAGGAGAAGAAGTGAATTTCGTGGGATATACAGCTGATTATGAGTATTATGAGGATTTTTCTTCAGAGGCGAGGCATCAAGCCCAACACGTTGAGCAAAAAGAGGGCGATAATCGACTTATAGACCGAGTTAATCTTGAAAACGAGC
>CALATT010000071.1 GCA_937891905.1 uncultured Bacteroidales bacterium
AAGACCTACAATGTAAGAAACTGCAATCTTTGGCAACATTACCAAAAGACCGTAAAGGAACATGCTGAACCATGTTGTAGTTTCAACAGCACCTGCAGCAAGAGCATTCTGGTAACCGATATTATACATACCTACCAACATTGCAGGCATAAGGGCTATAACCACAAGTGACATGATGCGCTTGCTGTCAATGGCATCATGAATGTTTACACCATTCTTCGCTGTGTCGTTGGGAACGAACAAGAATGTCTCGAAACCATCGAACAGAGAGCGGAAAGCGTGAAGCTTGCCACCTTCTTCGAAGTTGGGCTTGATTTTATCTAAATAATTTCTCAAAAATTTCATACGATTGGATTTTATTTTGCATTAAAATTCGGTCACCGGCAAGTAAACTTGCCCGACCTCGTATTTATCAGCACATCTCGGCACGGAGTTTGTCCAAGCCTTCGCGTACTATGCGTTGCAACTCAAGTTTTGATGAGTCAACAAACTCGCAAAGTGCAAAGTCCTCGGGCGCAACCTCGTAGATACCGAGTTGCTCCATCTTGTCGATATTGCCTGTTATTATAGCCTTGATAAGATACTCAGGATAGATATCCATTGGGAATACCTTGTCGTACTCACCGCTCACGATAATAGCACGGCGACCACCCTTCATGCGCGCATCCCATTGGTATTGCTTTGGACCAAAGAGCCAACGAGTCACACAATTATCTAATAAGATGGCTGGGTCAGTCTTGCCTGCATTGAATGCAGAGAAACGAGGGATAATCCATCCCATAAACTCGTGCTTGTCGTCGCCTTCTGCCAATACGGTGAACTGATTATCATAGATAGAGATAGTCTCGTCCATGTTCACCTGATGTCCACTCAATACATTACCCGCTACGACGCGTGCGGTAACGCCTACCTGCACATTACTGCGCAGAATAGCGCTTACTGGCATACCAGGGAGCACATTATAGTACTGACGACCATATGCCAAAGGACCTGTCAAAGCCACTTTCTTCTGCATATCTACGATACCTTTCTGGAAGAAACGACCGATAAGTGCTACATCCTGGATATTGATGCAGAAAATAGTGTCGCCCTTCGCCATCGGACATACATGGTTGATTTGTACACCCACATTACCTGCTGGGTGTGCACCACTTACTTCGTACAATGTACAGTCTTTCAGTTCCTTGAACTCAGGCGTTTTGCAACCTGCTTGCAATCCTACATACACAGGAGCCATTTGGCTGAGTGCGGTGATGGCTGCTTGCAGCGTAGGCAATTGACCTTTCAAGACATACGCATAGTCCGGAGCTACTGGAGCGGTGTCGAACGATGAAATGAAAATAGCGCGAGGAGCCTTTGATGGCATGGCGATGCAGTCGTAAGGACGCTGCTTGATGAGAGCCCACAAACCGCTCTTGAGCAGCAAGGACTTCACCTCTTCGCCACCAGCATACTGCGTACTGAATTCCTCGTATTTGATCTGAGCATCCGCTTGGATGTCAATAGACATTATCTTGCGTCTCTCACCACGAACGATGGCTTTCACCACGCCCGAAACAGGAGCCGTAAATAACATCTGATCAAACAGTTTGTCGTAGAAAAGCGGAGTACCCGCCTTCACAACATCGCCCTCCTTAACCAATAACTTGGGCGTAATACCAACAAAATGGTCGGGCACAATACGAAAAACCTCAGGACGGCAAACACTTCCTAATGCCGCTACTGCTGGTCCCTCGAATGGGATGTCCAAACCATGTTTCAGTTTGATTTGTTGCATGTTAGTGAATGATTTAATATATTAATAATGTTTGTGATTTTTAGTCAACACTATCTAATACGCATATGCGCGCACTAAATAGGCCGCAAAGGTACAAAAATATTTTCATATACGCAAACTCAAATAGCATAAAATGCTAAAAAACATAAAATTGCCAACTAAACAACAAAAAAAAACTCTACCTATTGGTAGAATAAATAAAAATGCGTACCTTTGTATGCGTTTTATGTGCCAAATGGAATGAGAACACTGCTATTATCCATACTGTCGCTTGTTATGACTTGGACGGTGGAAACGAAATCCACTGTGAAGGGTTCTGGTGATGTGCCTGCTGCGGTGACGGCTGACTATGCCTGCTCATACCAAAAAGGCACCGTGCGAAGTGGTGATAATGCCACCCTCACGCTTGTGGGATTGAATGGTATAGTGGTGGAGCGAATAGAGATGTATATGCGCTCTAATAAATCAGCAGGTGCGGGCGTCATATCTGTCTATACCGATGGTGCGCGCATAGCGCAAAAAGAAGGTAGTTTACGGGATTGGATAGGTAAATACGATAATAGTGCTTTTCATCCCATAGAGGTGTTTGTGGGGCAGCAGCGAATACAGGATTCGTTGGTTATCAATCTTCATGGCACTACCAATTCGCTCTATGTGGAGAAATATGTTATTACCTATCAGCAAGCACCAATCTATACTCTCACGCTTATGGAGGGGGACGGCATATATACAGCCTTGACAGAACCTACAGGCGGGGCGGGAGTGCTCCTTCCTTCTTGTCCAAACAAGGACGAATGGCAGTTCGTAGGATGGACGGATACTCCATTTTGGAATGTGTCTTCTTTGCCAGGAAATATATACCCTCCCCAAACAACGATAACCCTCACAGAGGATGTATCCTTATGGGCTGTTTGGCGCTATGTGCCGCACCCAGAGGAGATGTATATGGCAGAAATGCAGTCGGGCGATTATATCTATGCCAATACCGATAATCAATTGGCCATTACAGGCGTAGTGGAGAATGGCATGATGCAGCAAGCGCTTGTTAATCCTTTGGATTCAAATCAGATATACCATGTTGATTTTGACCCATCTGCGCAAACAGCCACTATTCAGCATCTGCTTACAGACCAATACATAGGTTGTGATGCTACAACACTCGTGGCGAAACCCACCCATTGGATGGTTTGCCAGAATGGTATCCACACGGCTTTTTACACCATCCATAATGGGCGCAAGTATGTGTTGTGGCCGAATAGGATAGACGAGGAGTCTGGTTTGCGATATGCGGGATTGTTGATTACAAATGATGTTACGAAAACACCTACCGCGCTCATCAAACCGCAATCGCCAAACGAGCAGATATACACATGTTACCCAGATCATGATATGCATCTGGAGCAAAACACCACTCACACCCATGAGATCATAGTGCCATTTGGAATATACGAAATACATATCATACGCGGCGAGAAATACATCCGCCTGCGCCAATAAAACCCATACGAATATGAGAAAAATACTATTTATACTATCCACCTTGCTCACCACATCGCTTTGTGCCTCTGTGCTTCAACCTATTTTATCGGGTGATTTTGCACCACTCACTTTGTCTGTGCAAGAGCAAGATAGCATCCTCAATACTGCTTCAGAACCAGGTCGTTACGCTTTGGAGTATGAGAATGCGGAGCAGCTCTTCCGCCATTCTTTTGTGGCAGACTGGTATATTGTGGATAAGACGCGCAATACCCGCAAACAACTCGGCGCTGCGCTCAATCTGGGCAAAGTGCGCGATGCAGTACTTAGTCCTAATGGCCGATATATAGCCTTTGCGAAGGATAACAACCTCTATATCCACAAACTCGATTTCGGTACTGAAGTGGCAGTGACCAAGGATGCTAATCCAGACATCATCAATGGTATAGCAGACTGGTTGTACGAAGAGGAATTTGGCATCACCACACTCTTTGCTTGGTCGCCTGACTCGAAGCAACTTGCTTTTATTCGCCTTGATGAGACACAAGTGCCTTCGTTTGAATGGCAGACTTTCTTGGGTAATGCCGTTCAGGAGAATAGTTCAACCTATCCGCAATATCCATCCTCTGCTTCTTTGCGCTATCCTAAAGCGGGTTGCGCCAATGCCAAGGCTTCCGTATGCGTCTATGATGTGGCCACAAAGGCTATCGTGAATATGCAGGTGAATAAAAACCAAGAAGACCTCTATTTCCCACGGATGCGATGGGCAGCAGAGACATTGCTCGTCATGCGACTCAATAGAGACCAGACGAAAATGGAAATACTATCGTGCAATGCTAAGTCCACCGTTGTACATCCGCTCTATAAAGAGGAGTCCAAGAAATACTTCATCGACTATGCACTCTTTGATCAATGGCTGTGGTTGGCAGACGGTTCGTTCGTGGTGCTACATGAGCAAGATGGATGGCGCCGAGCATATCTCTATTCATCACAAGGAATACAACAAAAAGTGCTCACGCCAGACCAGATAGATGTCACTGCATTGTATGGAGTGAACGAGAGCGCACAGTTGCTCTATTATCAAGCAGCACCCACGCCTTCTACACGCCAGGTGTATGCCGTTTCTATCAAATCCGCTACTGCGCAGCAATGCGATACACCCACACCGCTCACTACGGGCGAAGGCACACATACAGCGCGCTTCTCAAAGGACTATAAAAGGATGATTGATTGCTTCCAATCATTCGATACACCCAATACCTATTCACTCTATACTGTCTCGAAGCGAAAAGCCACTCGTCTCGAGTCAATCCTAGACAATAACGCTATCAAACAGCAATGGGAAGCATATCAATTGACCGAACCCGAACTGCTCACCATTCCTAATACCAATGGTCAAACGCTTGAAGCTATGCTGCTTCGTCCAAAGCAAACCAATACAGCGGATAAACATCCACTCGTGGTAATGCATTATTCGGGTCCGCAAAGCCAACGAGTGCTCAATAGATGGCGCAAACGCTTTGAGTATGCTTTGGCAGAAGAAGGATACATGGTGCTTATCGTCGATACGCGAGGCACAGACTGCAAAGGTCGCGTTTGGCGTAATGAGACATATATGAACCTCGGCACCAAAGAAGCACAGGACCTTATCGCTGCGGCTCAATGGGCAGCGCAGCAGTCCTATGTCGACGCCAATAAGATGGCCATCATGGGATGGAGTTATGGCGGATACCAATCGCTTATGACAATGAGTACAAAGGGACATCCGTATAAAGCATGCGTTGCTATCGCACCTGTCACCGATTGGAAATTATACGATAGTGCTTATACAGAGCGTTATATGCGTCGCCCACAAGTGAATGACTACGGCTATCAAAATGCATCCCTCATTCATCATGTGAATGATATATCAGGTAATATACTCATCATCCACGGCACAGCAGATGATAATGTGCATGTGCAGCATGTGATGCAGTATTGTGATGCACTCGTAAAGGCAGACAAAGATTTTGAGATGCAGCTCTATACCGATGATAATCATTTCTTGCGCAATGGAAACAACTACGCCCATATGCACCGCAGAGTGCTCTCTTTCTTGCATCAGCACCTACAATAGTATATTAACCTTTAATAGTATATATTATGAGTTCAAAACAATCAAATTCACTTCGTATCATCACTATCATAGCGATGATGTTCCTTTATGCGATGATCGCTTTTGTTACTAACCTCGCTGCTCCTGTAGGTAAGATATGGGAACAGAGTTTTGAGGGCAATCATGCACAAGTAATGGGTATGTTAGGAAACATGATGAATTTCTTGGCCTATCTGATCATGGGTATCCCAGCTGGATTAATGCTCTCCAAGATTGGTTATAAGAAAACAGCACTCATCGCTGTGGCAGTAGGTCTTTTGGGCGTGCTCGTACAATGGCTCAGCGGTGAAACCGCATCTTTTGTAGTGTACCTCATCGGCGCATTCATCGCAGGTTTCTCAGTGTGCATGCTCAATACCGTTGTCAATCCTTTACTCACACTCATGGGTGGTGGAGGTAAGAAAGGTAACCAACTCAATCTTATCGGTGGAACCATCAACTCCCTTTCTGCATCACTCACACCTATGTTAGTAGGAGCACTCGTGGGCGCTTCAGTAGCAGGAAAAACCATCGCAGATGTAAATACCGTCCTTTATATAGCAATGGCAGTCTTTGCTATCGTATTCATCATCCTCTATTTCACTCCTATTGCAGAACCCGAAGGTGCGGGACAAGATGTGGTCTACGAGCGCACTCCTTGGGCATTCAAACACTTCGTTTTAGGCGCCGTGGCTATCTTCTTGTATGTGGGAATAGAAGTGGGAATACCTGCTACACTCATCAGTTATCTCAAGGATTCACTGGGCTTTGGCGTGGCTGGATTCATTGCTGGATTATACTGGCTCTTGATGTTAGTAGGCCGTTTTGTGGGAAGCGCCATCGGCGGTAATGTATCATCCAAAACAATGGTGGCTGCTGTTTCTGCTGCGGCTATCGTGCTCATCGTAGCTGCAATGATTCTTGGCGATACCATCACCATCCCATTCATCGGCGATTGGACCTTCGCCATTGTGAATATACCTATCGCTGCACTCTTGCTTGTACTCTGCGGATTATGCACATCTATCATGTGGGGATGCATCTTCAATCTGGCAGTAGAGGGACTCGGTAAATACACAGCCAAAGCATCAGGCATCTTCATGATGATGGTTGTGGGCGGTGGTATCGTACCGCTGATTCAGAGCGCAGTGGCTGGACAATTCGGCGAAATGATTAGTTATATCGTTCCGCTTGTAGGCATTATCTACATCCTCTATTATGCACTCGTTGGCTCAAAAAATGTGAATACAGATATCAAAATAGATTAATTCTTTAACCCTTATAATAATATGAAAAAATACACATTAGGTATCGATTTAGGTGGTACCGGAACAAAGTTCGGTTTAGTAAACGAAGAAGGAGAAGTATTGTGCAGCAATTCTATTCCTACCCAGCAGTATCCTAATATTGACGAGTACTGCGATGTACTATGCGAGGAGATGAAAAAACTTGTTGCAACCCAAGATCTACAAATGTCAGACATCGTAGGTATCGGTTGCGGTGCTCCTAATGCCAATTTCTACACAGGATGTATCGAGCAAGCACCAAACTTGCCATGGAAAGGTGTAGTACCATTTGCTAAACTCATTAGCGAGCGAATGGGCGTTAAATGTACCATCACCAATGATGCTAATGCAGCAGCACAAGGAGAAATGATTTATGGTTCTGCACGCGGAATGAAGAATTTCATCGTCGTTACACTCGGCACAGGCGTGGGCTCTGGCATCGTTATCGATGGAAAACTCCTCTATGGACACGATGGTTTTGCTGGCGAACTGGGTCACTGTAAGATTGATCACTCACAGAGCGGTCGTCTATGCGGTTGCGGACAAAGAGGTTGTATCGAAGCATACGCTTCTGCCACAGGCGTGGCTCGCACTGCCAAAGAAATCATCACCTCTACTACACAAACAACACTCCTTCGCCAAGTGGCAGATATCGATAATATCACTTCAAAGGATGTGTATGATGCAGCAGAACAAGGTGATATCGTAGCCAAAGAGATCTTTGACTATACAGGTCGCCTCTTGGGACAAAAACTGGCGGACTATGTTCATTTCTCCAGCCCAGAAGCTATCATCCTCTTCGGTGGACTCACCAAGGCTGGCCATTGGATCATGGATCCAATCCGCGCTGCTATGGAGGAAAACCTCATGCCTATCTGGAAAGGAAAAATACCTGTTTCTATCTCTGTACTCAAAGACTCTGACGCTGCTATCTTAGGCGCATCGTCTTTGGCTTGGTAAGAGAATAAAATCCATACGAAATGGTTTCAAACCCCTATTATCAGTTCAGTATGTGCTTCCAGCGATTATACCCATACGCTATCTTTCGCCTTCGGCAAAAAGAGCATAGCAATGAGGTACACAAGGTGGCATATCTCACTTTTGATGACGGACCAATACCTGAGGTAACCCCTCGGGTATTGGACATCCTCAAGCAATATGGGGTTAAAGCCACTTTCTTTATGGTCGGAGAGAATATAGATAAATATCCGGATCTCTACCGCCGCGTTATTGCCGAAGGACATGCAGTCGGCAATCATACCTATCATCATGTCAAAGGCATGAAAATGTCCTCCACTAAATACATGGAGGAGGTAATCAAATGGGAACAAACCGTTGAGCAACATGGCGCACCTTCCACTCGCCTTTTTCGACCTCCTTACGGCCGTACATGGTGGTGGCAACGAAAAGCCATCGCACAACGCGGATACCAAATATACCTATGGGATGTGCTCACCCATGACTATAGTGCATGCCAATCGCCCGAGAAAATGATGAAAACAATACGGAGATACACCCGTAATGGATCAATCATCAATTTTCATGACTCCATCAAGTCCAATGAACGAATGCTCGATACCTTGCCCCAAGCAATACAATTCCTTCAATCACATGGATATACACTCCTGCCATTGCAATAATCGCTATATGTCGTCAGTTACCCCAAATCGTACATCGCACATTGTACATTGTATATTAATCCTATTCTGCATCTTCATCGCTTCGTGTGCCAATAGAGGAATAGGACCGCAAGGAGGACCCATAGATTCCATCCCTCCTGTACCACTTCTCGCTGTCCCTGAGAATGGTTCAGTCAATTTTGTGGGACAAGATATAGAAGTCACCTTCGACGAGTATCTCCAATTGGATAATATAGCGCAGAATTTACTCATGTCTCCTCCGCAGCAGACTCCTCCTGAAGTCAAAGCGAGAGGAAAAAAACTATTCATCCACTTCGTCGATTCACTTCAAGATAGTACTACATATACGCTCGATTTTGGAAATGCTGTATGTGATTTCCGTGAGAAAAATCCACTGCCTGGATATCAGTTCGCTTTCTCTACAGGACCCGTCATCGATACACTCGAAATAGGCGGCTATGTCTATGATGCCTCTAATCTCAATCCTGTGCAAGGCGTCATGGTGGGTATCCATAGCGATCTCTCGGATACAGCTTTCACTACCAAACCTTTTGCGCGTGTGGCACGCACAGACTCTGTCGGTGCTTTCCGTATTACCAATATGAAGGATGGTCACTACCGCCTCTATGCCGTTGATGATATCAGCCGCGACTACCGTATGTCACCAGGAGAAGCCATCGCTTTTGCGGATTCACTCTTTACGCCTTTCGTACATCCGCATATTCATACCGATTCCTTGGGAAATGACTCACTCGTGGGATACGAATACGGACCCGCTGACCTGCAATTATGGTTCTTCACTCTGCAGCAACAACGCCTCTATATGCAGCGCACACAGCGCGATAAACAGCACCTTATACAACTCACTTTCTCTGCTGCACCTGATAGCGTACCCACCTATCGCGTACTCAATCCAACCATGCTCGATACTCTTCCCAATGATACCACACCATGGATTGACCCTACGCCATATATCGCAGCCAAATACTCCGCCAAAGCAGATACATTATCGCTCTGGCTCACCGATAGTATCGCCATCGCACAAGATACTATCGCACTCGAAATAACCTATCGCCGCACAGACTCGCTCTACCGATTAGAGTGGGGCATCGATACTATCAAAGCCGTATGGCGAGCACCACGACTCACCGAGAAAGCCAAAGCGGCACTTGATAAACAAAATCGTAATCGTAAACTCGAACTCAAATCCAATGCACGCAAGTCATTTGAGATATACGATACCTTGCGCATCACATCTACCACACCGCTTGCACACATACAATTCGATTCTATTCACCTCGTGCAGCGAATAGATACCATCCGCAAACCCATTGCTTTTACTATCGAACCGTACGATACCTTGCCCATGACCATCCGCCTTATCGCGCGATTGGAACCAGGAATGCAATACGAACTCCAACTCGATAGCGCGGCCATACACGATGTCTATGGCGTCACCCATGATGAGCAAACATTCGCTCTGCAACTCAAAACAGTGGAAGACTATTCTACACTGCGCGTTAAGATACATCCTTTCCTGCCGAATGCGCGATTACAACTCCTATCCAAGAGAGACGAAGTGCTACGCGAAATGCCTGCAGATGAGAATGGAACACTCTTCTCTTTCCTTAAACCCGAAGAGTACTACCTTCGAATGTATATAGACGCTAATAATGACCAGCAATGGACTACTGGTTCGTGGGAGGAGAAAAGACAACCTGAACAAGTCTATTATTTCCCATCTAAGATACAAACGAAATCCAACTGGGATTTTGAAGAAGAGTGGGATTATACTGCTGTAGATCAACTCAAAGCCAAACCAGCAGAACTGATCAAGGCCGCGCCTAAAAAGAAGAAATAATCATTCACTTTCATTTTCTAACGATAGTTCTGATGCGTAATACCAAATGGTTTGATTATACTTTTCTCTCCATTGGACTACTTATCCAAGTAGTCACTTTTGCCATCTCTACTTTTGCTTTCTCGCCTGCGGAGGCTCTCCGCCTAACATCCATCGACATCATCTCCCTTATCAGCGGGTGCTTGGGAATATGCTCTGTATGCCTCACGGCGCAAGGACGACTCACTGCTTTTGCATTTGGTTTTGCGCAGGTCTTCACCTATACATATATATGCCTGCGCGCGCATTTATACGGAGAAGTAGCAATCAATATCTATTATTTCGCCACGATGATCTATGGCGTTTATCTATGGCGTCGTCGTATGTCACCCACCACGCAGCGTGTCATCACTCGTCAGTTGTCTTGGCGAATATGGTTCGCCCTTATAATAGCAATAGCAGCCTTCTCAGCTGCTATTGGATATGGTTTGGCGCGTTTTACGGATGATCCTACGCCTTATATGGATTCGTTCACTACTGTCGTTGCCATCGTGGCACAAGTGCTGATGATCATGGCGTATCGCGACCAATGGTTCTTGTGGTTTGTGGTCGATATAGTGTCTGTGGTGATGTGGATTTATGTAGGCAATTATTGCATGGCAGCGCAGTATGCTTTCTGGTGCTGCAATTGCATCTATGGTTATATTCGCTGGACTCAACTCAGCACCTAACCTCTAATCTCTAAACCCTAAACTCTAAACTCTAAACTCTACTCCAATGTATATAGAATCGCCTCTGCTTGACGGAGCGCATTGCGCTTTTTCTGACCACTCGCGTAGATGAATGCTTCTGCCGTCACCACGCGTCCGCGCACCATGTCTAATCGTGTTAGACTCACGAATGGACCACCCATCGCTTCGCCGTCAATAATCTTCCATAATCCACGCGTTTCTATTGCATAGAAAGGTGGAGGGAGAGTGTCATTTTGAATAGTGTCGCTTTTCAATGCTTGCACTTGACGACTTATTGGTGGGAAATACTTATATTCCGTGCCCATTCTACTGCCTTCCACTTGTGCGCCTACGATGCGTCCTAAAACCTCATCGCGCATACTGCAAATAGCGGCATTGCTGAATTGCTCCTGCGAGGTGTAAGGATAACTATACACCACCACATCGCGACGCATCGAACCCTTATTATTGCAGCACCATACCACTTCAATATCTTCGTCGCTCAATAGAGTGTCCATCAGCATCATATAGTCCTCAGGAATGAGCATATCTATTCCTTTTTTCTGCATGGCAGCGCGGGCTGTTTTATTGGTACTCGCGCGGTAGAAATATGCTTGTCTGCTTAGTTCCTCGCGTATAAACCATTCACGCACTTGTTCGCCGTGAGCCAACCAGAATGCTACCCAACTCTCATCGTCAGGTGCTTGGATACGATAGATAGCCTGCGGTTGTGACCATTGGTTACGACCACGATGCACCTTTACTTGCGTGTACTTATCTTTATTGATATCAATGATAAGGATGTTACGCGTCGGCTTAAGGTAGTCGTCAAACTGCCTCTGGTTCACTTGGGTTAATACCATATATGGTTCCATCTGTGGCAAACCGTACATGTCTGCACCCAAGGTGTGCTTCACCAAGTCGTATGTCGTGCTGATGGGTTCTTGGTACGCGCTTCCAGTCTCTTCACCCAGAGAAGTATTGGCAATTGCCTCCAATGCCTCGCCACTCAATGGTCTATTAGGCATCACCACCAAGCACTCGTATATAGTACCAGTGGCGGAAGTAAGCAATCGCTCATTACTACCCTTGCACCCTATTAGTACCAAACAGCAGATGATAAAAAACGATATCTTCTTCATTATAAAATCCTAAATCCTAAATTTGCATTTTGCAATCCTAAATCCTAAATTGCGCGAAGTGCTTATTGGGGTCCCCGACGAATTTTTAGTCCGTGTGGGTGAAGAAGTGCAACGGAATGCACTTCGAGTGTCGTACCCGACAAGTCCCCACTTGGAGGAGATGTGCGGCACATAGAACATCTGCGCAGGGCGACACGAAGGCGCCATATGAACTGCGTAGCAGAGAATCGCGCGAAGTGTCAGCCCAAGCAAAACAACGGATACTGCACCATCTCGCGGTTCACTTCCTCGCGCACTGCTGCAATAACCGCCTCGCTCTCAGGCGCTTGTAGCACGCGGTCAATCAGTTCTACTATCCATCCCATCTTGTCTTCTTTCAATCCGCGGGTGGTGATAGCAGGTGTACCGAAACGCAAACCAGATGTCTGGAAGGCTGAACGGCTATCAAATGGCACCATGTTCTTGTTGGTGGTGATATCAGCCGAAACCAATGCTTTCTCTGCCACTTTACCTGTTAAATCAGGATATTTAGTGCGCAGGTCGATGAGCATGGAGTGGTTGTCAGTACCGCCAGAGATCACTTTGTATCCCATATCCATGAATGCTTGCGCCATAGCGCGAGCATTGATTTGCACTTGCTGCTGATAGCGCTTGAAATTATCGGTCAGCGCCTCGCCAAACGCCACTGCTTTCGCTGCAATCACATGCTCTAATGGTCCGCCTTGAGTACCAGGGAAGACAGCAGAGTCGAGTAGGGCACTCATCTTCTTTATCTCACCCTTTGGCGTGGTCTTGCCCCATGGATTATCAAAATCTTTGCCCATCAAGATGATACCTCCGCGTGGTCCGCGCAGTGTCTTGTGGGTGGTACTGGTCACAATATGGGCATGTTTCAATGGGTTGTCTAATAATCCTGCTGCAATCAGTCCGGCTGGGTGCGCCATGTCCACCATGAAGATAGCACCTATCTCATCGGCTACGCGGCGGATACGCGCATAATCCCATTCGCGACTATACGCACTTGCACCGGCTACAATCAGTTTAGGCTTGTGGGTGCGGGCGGTCAGTTCTAAGTTGTCATAATCAATCAGTCCTGTTGCCTCGTCTAAGTTGTATGCTATTGCATTGAACATCAGTCCGGAGAAGTTCACTGCCGAACCGTGGCTAAGGTGTCCGCCGTGACTAAGGTTTAATCCCATGAAGGTGTCACCTGCTTTGAGGCAAGCCATGAAAACGGCCATGTTAGCTTGCGCGCCACTGTGTGGCTGCACATTCACATATTCTGCGCCGTATAACTGCTTGAGGCGGATTCGTGCCAATTCTTCCACTTGGTCCACCACTTCGCATCCGCCGTAATAGCGGTGTGCTGGGTAACCCTCAGCGTATTTATTGGTTAAAACACTGCCCATTGCGGCTAATACTTGTGGGCTAACGAAGTTCTCACTGGCAATCAGTTCGATACCTTTTTCTTGTCTTTGCTGCTCTTTCTCTATGAGCGCAAATAATTCAGCATCTTTTATCATGGTTGTAAAAATTAATAATCGGTTGGTTGTGTAATTTTAATAATCGCCTGCAAAGATAGCGCTTTTTTTTGACATACGCAAACGCGCGGGTATATATTTTGTTCTAAATCAAAAAAAATTTGCACATATGCAATATTTTTAGTACCTTTGCAGCCGATTTGAGAATGACAACAATAGTATGAAACAAAAAATCCAATCCATTCAATCGCAAATAGCGCAATGGCAAGCCACTACACCGCAGGAGGTAGAGGCACTTCGTATTCAGTTTTTGAGCAAGAAAGGCGAGATCACAGCTCTCTTTAATGATTTCCGTACGGTTCCTGCCGATCAGAAGCGCGAGTTAGGTCAGTTGCTCAATCAGTTGCGCCAGGCAGCAGAGGCGCGTATAGCCGAGTTGCGCGAGGCAGCCACTGCGCAGCAAGTTGCAGCCGAGAACGATAGCATCGATCTCACACGCACGCCAGACCCTATTGCGATGGGTACGCGTCATCCGCTTTCGTTGGTTAAGGAGGAGATTATTGATATCTTCTCTCGCATCGGTTTTGTGGTAGCGGAGGGACCAGAAGTGGAGGACGATAAGCATGTCTATGGTTTGCTCAATTTCCCTCCAGAGCATCCCGCGCGCGATATGCAGGATACATTCTTTATTAATAAGGAGAAGGGTGTGCAAAAGCCTACCGATGTGCTTTTGCGCTCGCACACCTCGTCTGTACAAACACGCGTTATGATGAGTCAGCAGCCGCCTATCCGCGTGCTCTGCCCTGGTCGTGTCTATCGTAATGAGGCTATCTCTGCGCGTGCTCACTGCTTCTTCCATCAGGTGGAGGGATTATATATCGATGAGAATGTGTCGTTTGCTGACCTCCGCGAGGCGTTGTTGTATTTCGCAAAGGAGATGTTCGGTGCCGAGACGCAGATTCGTCTTCGTCCATCCTATTTCCCATTTACTGAACCATCTGCTGAGATGGATATATCATGTAATATATGCGGCGGTAAGGGTTGCTCATTCTGTAAGAATACCGGTTGGGTAGAGATACTCGGTTGCGGTATGGTGGATCCTAATGTGCTGGAGTCTTGTGGTATTGATAGCACCAAATATACGGGTTATGCTTTCGGTATGGGTGTAGAGCGTATCACGAATCTTAAGTATCGTGTCAAGGACCTCCGCCTCTTCTCGGAGAACGATGTTCGTTTCCTCCAGCAATTCGAGAGTTGCTAATTGCTAACTGCCCACGCCTCCTTTCCCTGTCGCCGTCCTGTAGCGCAGCGTTCTAAAATAGTACATCGTAAATGGTTTTTGGCTTTTTTTGTGAGCGTAAGCGTGTTTTTGTGAGCAGCCCATCGTGCCCGTTATGGGTCACGATTAAGCGGAAAGAGAATATTAGCGGGCTGCAAGCTTGCTTGCGAGCCGATAATAGGTGATTTACGCTCAAGGCCGCGTAGGCCAATAGCCATGCGGACGATAGGCTGCGAGTTTTTGATTAACTCAAAAAAATGTTTTTTATATTTTTATCCTATTTTTTTTTATTTTTGTTTGAATAAGAAAATCATCCCCGTGTTTTGATTACCTCAATAAAAAACACAAAGTTGCAAAAAAAATTTGCATATATCAAAAAAAAGCAGTACCTTTGTGCCCGATTTTGCATTTATGGCTGAGTTAGCATCGCATATTATCGACCTTTCGCGTCTTGAGTTAGGTACGCATCGGTTTGATATTCAGTTAGATAGCGCATTCTTTGCTTCGGTGGAGAAGTCTGATGTGCTGGGAGGAGAGGTGTCTGCTACGGCCATGCTTTCTCTGCGTGAGGACGATTATTCGCTCTCAATGACGGTAAAGGGAATGGTGCAAGTCACTTGCGATCGCTGTCTTGATGCGATGGATGTTGAGATAGAGGATGAGCAGGAAATAGAGCCGGAGGAAACCAATATGATTGACCTCGCTTGGCTCGCTTATGAATTAGTATGTATCAATCTTCCGCTGGTGTGTTGTCACCCTGCAGGCGCATGCAATCCGCAAATGGATGCACTTCTCCAACAGCACCTGTGTAGCACCGACGAAGAGCCCGAAGATATAGAAATAGAATAATAGATTGTAAAATAATTAACCCCTCTTTATTGGGCAGAGGACTATTTAGAAGAATAGAACGACCAATCCACGATTTCTCCTCGGGAGGACTGCTAACGAAGTGATAGTCCGACCGAAAAGCGCAGGGCGACACGAAGGCGCCATATTGAACTGCGCAAGCAGAGAGTCGCGCGAAGTGTCAGCCCAAGCGCGATATGGCACATCCAAAACGAAGACAATCACACACCCGCCAAGCGAAGCGTCGTACCCATGATGTAGTAAAAGCACCTACATTGGCAGTTTGCCCTAACTGCGGCGCAATGCACATCTACCACACTGTATGCCCTACATGCGGATACTATCGTGGTAAATTAGCTATCGAGCAGGTAGCTGAGGCGTAATAGGTGATTAAACAATGCAGGTATGGCTCTGGTTCTATCGAATCGGAGCCTTGCTTGGCAGTTTATAGCGTGCGCGCGAAGCGTACACCGCGTAATAATACATATACATACGAAAATGAGTTACAATGATTTTGGTCGTGATGACCACAAGAAACCATTCGGTTTCAAAGCAAATGAGCAAAGAGGCACTGTCCCAAGACCACGATTCCAACGAACCACTTCTTCTAATGGGTTCCAACGAACAAATAATGAGTTCGGTCGCACAAGTGGTGATTCCCAGCGTTCTAATGGGGGCATGCAGAGAAAGCGTATTAGTCGTCCAATGAGCCAGCAAGGAGGATTCAGACATAACCCTGCTGCCTATTCAGAGAGAAAAAGACAAGCGTACAATCAGCAACACGAAGATCCATCCAAACCAGTACGCCTCAATAAATTCCTGGCGAATGCAGGTATCTGCTCGCGACGCGAGGCAGATGATTTTATCAAGGCTGGCGTCATCTCCGTCAATGGAGTAGTGGTGGATTCATTGGGAGCCAAAGTGCTGCCAACAGATGAGGTGAAGTTCCATAACCAACCAGTACGCCGCGAGCGTAAAGTCTATATCCTTCTTAATAAACCTAAGAATACCGTTACCACCACCGACGACCCACAAGAGCGCCATACCGTCATCGATATTGTACGCAATGCTTGCGCAGAGCGTATCTATCCTGTTGGCCGATTGGACCGTAATACCACTGGCGTACTCTTGCTAACTAATGACGGTGACTTGGCAGCTAAACTGACACATCCTAAGTTTAATAAGAAGAAAATATACGCTGTCAAACTTGATAAAGATCTTGAACCAGTGGATGAGGCACTCATCCGCGCAGGTATCATGCTCGATGACGAGCGTATCACACCAGATGCTTTGGAGTTCACCAAAGATGATAGACGCCATATAGGCCTTGAGATCCACTCGGGTCAGAACCGTGTCGTAAGGCGTATCTTTGAGAAAGTAGGCTATAAGGTTATTGCTCTCGATAGAGTTTCTTTCGCTGGTTTAACCAAGAAGAATGTAGCCCGTGGTAAGTATCGTTTCCTCTCTCCAAAGGAGGTCTCTATGCTCCAAATGGGCGCCTTTGAATAGCGCATAGCATCATATGAAAAGACAATTTCACTATATCTTCTTTGCCTGCACTATCGCCCTCACGGTGATATGCGGCATCCTCATGACGCGCGTCAATGTGAATGCGGATATGACCAAGTATCTGCCTGATGACTCGCAGATGAAATGTGGCTTGGATATCGTCACCAATGAGTTCGGTGCATCCGCCCAGATGGTGGGCGCTGATGTGCATGTCATGTTCGATTCCATCAGTCCCGCAGAGATAGAGGGCATGTGCGCATTGCTCGCCGCGTATCCCGATGTGGATAAAGTGGCGTACCGCTATAGCGCCGATAGCGCACATACTGTTTTTGATCTCAGCGAAGAAAGTGAATCAGAAAGCCCTCGGTAAGCAAATCAGCAATCGCTTCGGAGGTAACTGTGTGGTGGAAACAAGCCAAGATGGAGCCACGCCGCCTATGTCCGTCATGGTCATCGCGGCCGTACTCATCATGTTGGTCCTTTTTCTCATGGCTCAGTCCTGGTTCGAACCCGTAGTAATACTCATTTCTACAGGCGTGGCTATCGTGCTCAATATGGGTACCAATGCCTTGCTTCCATCTGTTTCTATTACTACCAATTTTATTGGTTCGATGCTCCAGGCTGTCCTCTCGCTCGATTACTGTATCATCTTGCTCAATCGCTATCGCCAGGAGCAGAACGAACATACAGATCGTGTCACAGCAGGTATTGCGGTGAATAAGGCTATCAAGGCTTCTTCATCATCCATCCTCTCTTCTGCGCTCACTACCGTAGTGGGACTCCTCATGCTATGCTTCATGCGCCTGAAGATTGGTACAGATATGGGCGTTGTCTTGGCCAAAGGTGTCGTATGTTCGCTTGTCTGCACATTCACTGTCATGCCATCGCTCATGCTCCTTTTCCGCCGTGTGATCAATAAAACCCAAAAGCGTGTCTTTGTCCCCAATACAGCGGGATTGGCGCGTTTCGTCACATCGCATAAGGTTACTATGGCTATCGGAGCACTACTGCTTTTCTTTGGTTCGTGGTATTTCTCTCGCCAAACAACTATCTTCTTCTCTGCCGAAGCGGAGTCGCAGATTGAGCGGATCTTCCCAGCGCCAAACCCTATCGTACTCGTTTATGATACGCAGGACGAACGAGCACTCGTGCCACTC
>CALATT010000072.1 GCA_937891905.1 uncultured Bacteroidales bacterium
GTTAGTCCGTTAGGACGGTTCTCCACATCCGCAGGATGTAAATGCCTTTGCGTCAGCAAAAATATAAAAAACATAGTATATACTGAATGTCAATTGATCTGAACACATTGAAGCAAGCCGTATGATTGCATTTTAAGAATAACTACTAATAAGCTAAGATGTTTTTATTATTTTTGCTGTGAGTGGTTTGTGATTAACATCGTTTAGATGTGAGGTATAGCCTCAGGGCTATCGCAAAGTTCACTTTCAAGCATAGCCGTTGAGGATATAACTCATAAGCGTGAAAACGCGTAATAACAAAACACAAACAGTATTTTTACTATTTTTGTTATAAATAAAAAAGAAATATAGAAACACTAATAACATAGAAACACACACACTATGGCAAAGAGAGAAAAGAAAGAAAAATGCCCGGTAGTGAAGCACCTTCCTATTGTAGAACGAGATGCGTATTTAGCGCCTTATGAGAGTGCTCTGGTGGGTCGCGCTGATTATGCGAAGCGCAAAGAGGCGGAATTGACAGGAGGTACTGCCACTTTAGCTGAGTGGGCAACGGGTTATCTATATTATGGTTTGCATCACCGCAAGCCCTACACCGATGCGCAAGGGCAAGTGGTGACAGGCGAATGGGTATTGCGTGAGTGGGCGCCGAATGCGACGGCTATTTATATCAAGGGTGATATGAATGGATGGCAGAAGGACGAGCGCTACCGTCTGCAGCCGATAGGCAATGGTGTATGGGAGGCGATTATGCCAGAAGAAGCATTGCAGCACGGACAGATGTATAAATTGCTCGTGGAATGGCAAGGCGGTTATGGAGAGCGTATCCCTTCGTACGCACGCCGCGTGGTGCAAGATGAGCAGACGAAGATCTTCTCAGCGCAAGTATGGGATGAGGACGCTTATGTTTGGCGGAATAGAAAGCCTGCTTCTGGCTTGTCCCAGCAGGGGGGAGAAAAGCAAGAGGCGCTGTATATCTACGAATGCCATATAGGAATGAGTTCGCAAGAGGAGAAGGTGAATAGTTACGAAGAGTTCCGCCGCGATGTGCTGCCTCGTATAGCGAAATTAGGATACAACTGTATTCAGATAATGGCTATTCAGGAGCATCCCTACTATGGTAGTTTTGGATACCATGTGTCGAATTTCTTCGCAGCAAGTAGCCGTTTTGGTACACCTAATGAACTGAAGGCGCTTATTGACGATGCGCATGGAAGAGGTATTCGCGTGATTATGGACCTTGTGCATAGCCATGCGGTGAAGAATGAATTGGAGGGATTGGGTAAATTTGACGGTACGGGTTATCAGTATTTCCATGATGGTGGTCGTCGCGAGCACCCAGCATGGGATAGTTTGTGCTTCAATTATGGTAAGAACGAGGTGCTGCATTTCCTATTGAGCAATTGTAAGTTCTGGTTGGACGAATATGATTTCGATGGTTTCCGCTTTGATGGCGTCACCTCGATGCTATACAAGAGCCATGGATTGGGTGAGGATTTTAATGGTTATCCCAGTTATTTCACTGGTAATGAGGATGGCGATGCGATTATGTATCTCACTTTAGCCAACAAGGTTATTCATCAGGTTAAGCCCGATGCGATCAGTATAGCCGAAGAGATGAGTGGTATGCCTGGTTTGGCTGCGGCAATAGAAGACGGAGGTATGGGATTTGACTATCGTTTGGCGATGGGTATTCCTGATTTCTGGATTAAGTATATCAAGGAAGTGAAGGATGAGGATTGGAAAGCGGGTCATATCCTTTATGAGATGACGAACCGCCGTGAGGATGAGAAAACGATTAGTTATGCCGAGAGTCATGACCAAGCCTTGGTGGGCGATAAGACGATTATCTTCCGTCTTGTGGACGCAGATATGTATTGGCATTTTGAGCATGGTCATTCCACTTATATGGTGGACCGTGGTATAGCGCTGCATAAGATGATTCGTCTCATTACTGCATCTACTATCAATGGTGGATATCTCACATTTATGGGAAATGAGTTCGGTCATCCTGAGTGGATTGATTTCCCTCGTCAGGGTAATGGTTGGAGTCATAAGTACGCGCGTCGTCAGTGGGATTTGGTGGATAATGCGAATTATTTCTTCGCAGACTTGAATCGTTTTGACGAGGCGATGGTTCATTTACTTCGCGAGCATTTGCAGCCCGTTCAGGATGCGAATGGCGTGCATCTGCCATGGGTGATGAAATGGTGGGATAACGAGGGTGACCAAGTGGTGGCTTATCAGCGTAATGACTTGCTCTTTGTATTCAACTGGAATGGTCAGAAATCATTCAGCGATTATGGTATGTTGGTACCAGAAGGTAAGTACGAGGTGGTGCTTAATACGGATGATAAGCAGTTCGCTGGATTTGGATTGAGTGACGATAGTGTGGCACATTTCACCGAATATGATGGATTATATGCGGAGGATGGCAAAGGATGGCTGAAGATGTATCTTCCTGCGCGTAGCGCGGTGGTGCTGCGTAAAGTGGATTGATGGGAATGTAATCAAAAACGACGAACCCATAATATGTTTTGATTTTGAAAAAAAACATTAAAAACACTGCCCCAAAGGCATAATAGCTTTCTCGTTCGGCAATTAGTCGCAATGGTCCATACCACTCCGCTAAATGGACGGGCTCCT
>CALATT010000073.1 GCA_937891905.1 uncultured Bacteroidales bacterium
GATACGATTAGCAATCCACTTAAAGCCCGTATATTCGTCTGTGAGTGTCACACCCTGCACGTCTGCAATCTTGCGGATGAGTTCGGAGGTAACGATAGTCTTCACCAGATACATATCATCGCGCATCTTGCCGAGTTTCTTCATATTATTGATGATGTAATAGCAATACATCATACATGTTTGATTACCATTGATAATCACCCACTCGCCCTTGTCATTGCGGCACACGATAGCAATACGGTCTGCGTCAGGGTCGGAAGCGATAACGAGGTCAGCTCCCAACTTGGTACCTAATTGCATACCCATCGTCATGGCCTCTGCATTCTCTGGGTTAGGAGAAACAACTGTTGGGAAATTGCCGTCGATAACCATCTGCTCTGGCACAACATGTATATTCTCAAATCCCCATGAACGGAGGCAGAGCGGTACTATCTGACGACCCGCACCGTGCATAGGTGTATAGACAATATTGAGGTCTTTTTGGCGAAGGATAGTCTCTTGGTCAATCATGACAGACTTAACGGCCTGCATGTAGTCATAGTCCATCTCACCACCGATAATCTCGATGAGGTCTGGGTTGGCTTCCCATTTCACATCTTCCATACGCACTTTATTCACCTCATCGATAATGCCTTGGTCGTGTGGTTGTAGCACTTGTGAACCATCTTCCCAGTATGCTTTATATCCGTTGTACTCTTTTGGGTTGTGGCTGGCGGTCACATTGACACCACCTTGGCACTTGAGGTGACGGATAGCGAAGGAGCACTCTGGTGTAGGTCTAAGGCTCTCGAAGAGATAGACCTTGATACCATTCGCAGAGAAGATGTTTGCCACTGTTTCTGCGAAGAGTCGTCCGTTATTACGGCAGTCGTGTCCTACCACCACTGCTATTTGTCCATTCTGTACATTCTCAAAGCCATTTTGTGCTTGCACTTTGAGCATATAATTGGCATAGCCTTGTGTAGCTTGTGCGACGATATATTTATTCATACGGTTGGTACCAGGTCCCATGATGCCACGCAGACCACCCGTACCGAACTCTAATGTGCGGTAGAAAGAGTCAATCAAGTCAGTTTTATCTTCCGCATTGATCATCGCTTGTACTTGTGCGCGTGTTTCTGCGTCGAACGGCTCTTTGGTCCATACCTCAGCCGTTGCCATTACTTGTTTTAATTCTTCTGTCATATTTTATAGATGTTAGATGTTAGATTTATGATTTAATTTTGTATATTGCGTCGAGGTTGCGAACAAAGCCATCGAAATCAAGTCCATAACCAATAACAAACTCATTGGTTATTGCATGGCCCACATACTCGGGTTTGGCGTCGTTATACTCCAGTTTATCGGGTTTAAAGAGCATGGTGGCCACCTTGATAGAGTTCGCTCCTTGTGCGCGAAGGTAAGCCTTGAGGTGATGCATGGTTAAACCAGAATCCACTACATCTTCCACAAGGATAACATCCCTACCCTTTACCTCTTGCTGCAAAGGAACGATGAATTTCAGTTCGCCAGTCGAAGCCATGCCGGCATAGGAACTGACGCGTAGGAAAGTGATATCACAATGCAAGTTCAGTTTTCTCACCAAATCCGCCGCAAAGATGAATGCGCCATTGAGCACAACGATGATCAGGGGTTCTTTTCCCTCATAATCGGCATTGATTTGGTCCGCCACTTGCTGCACATCACGAGCTATCTGCTCAGTGCTCAGCCACTCTTCAAAGGAGTAGTTCTGTTCAGTTATTATTCGCATGGTTCGTAATTTTGGAATAAAAAATCATTATATGGGTATCGCTTCACATGTATGGCTTTGATACGCTCATACATAAGTGTACGCAATTCGTCTATATTCTCCTTCTTGCGTGCGGAGATGAAGATAGCATCCTCTCCAAGGCGTGCCATCCATGTACGCTGCAAGTCCTCGAGAGAGAGGTTTTCGCGTAAGATAGGCGTGAGATCGTCTTCCTCCTTGGGTGTATAAGTGAAGTTATCAATCTTATTAAAGACCACGATGCGTGGTAATGGATTAGTGATTATATCATTGATGGTCTGCTCCACCACTTCGTACTGCTCTTCGAAATTAGGATGCGATATATCCACCACATGAATGAGCAGGTCCGCCTCGCGCACTTCGTCCAATGTTGATTTGAAAGACTCCACCAAGTGGTGTGGCAGTTTGCGTATGAAACCGACGGTGTCCGACAACAAGAATGGTAGGTTTTCGATGGTCACTTTGCGCACCGTGGTATCGAGTGTAGCGAATAGTTTATTCTCGGCGAACACTTCGGATTTGGATAGTAGGTTCATCATGGTGGATTTGCCCACATTGGTATATCCCACGAGTGCCACTCGTACCATCTTACCTCTATTCTGTCGTTGGGTAGCCATCTGCTTATCGATGCGCTTGAGTTCCTCTCTAAGCAGTGCTATTCGTTGTCCTATGACGCGTTTATCGGCTTCTATCTGCGTCTCACCCATACCGCGGTTGGTTCCTCCACCGCCTCGTTGTCTATCCAAGTGCAACCACATGCGTGTGAGTCGTGGCAGCATATACTGCAAATGGGCCATCTCTACTTGTGTCTTGGCGTAGGAAGTCTGTGCGCGTTGTAGGAAGATTTCTAGGATGAGTATGGTACGGTCGATGACGCGTACATTAGCAGGATGTTTGTCGCGTCTATTGATGGCTTTCTCTAAGTTGCGTATCTGTCGTGGCGATAGTTCGTCATCAAAGACTACCACATCCACTTTCGCTATTGAGTCATCTGCTTCGTTCTTTTGCTCCTTATCGATGATGAACTGCCTTATTTCCTCGAGTTTACCCTCTCCCACATAGGTTGCGGTATGTGGCTGTGGCAGTCGTTGTGTAAAGCGCTTGATAGGCACGATGCCATGTGTATCGGCAAGGAACGCCAATTCATCCAGGTACTCTTTTGTGCGGTCTTCAGGCTGGTTTGGCGTGATAAGTCCCACGAGTACTGCGTGCTCTATGTATGGTTTGATTTCAATCATAATAGTGTATTAAACCTTTGCGCTGCAAAGGTACTACTTTTTTTTTATATATGCAAAAAAAAAGCGAACCGAAGTTCGCTTTTAGCCGTTTGTAAGCAATATTACTTACGAATACCAAGCTCTTTGATGATTGCACGGTAGCGCTCGATGTCTTTTGCCTTGAGGTAATCAAGCATGCTACGACGCTTACCAACGAGCAATGTGAGGGCACGCTCTGTACCGAAGTCCTTGCGGTTTTTCTTCAAGTGCTCTGTGAGGTGGTTGATACGGAAGGTGAAGAGTGCGATTTGGCTCTCTGCTGCACCGGTGTTCTTTGCGTCTTTGCCGTACTTAGCGAAAAGCTCGGCTTTTTTCTCTGATGTTAAATACATAATGTTTTGATTTTTCACTTGCCTTTACATAGGTGGCAAATGCGGGTTAAACAATGGTAACTGAAGGACAATACTTGTATTCGAACTTCGTTACATTTATCGCTTTCTTTCAAAAGCGGGTGCAAAGGTACAACAAAATAATCAATTGTGCAAACTTTTTAGTAAAAAAATGCACTTTATTTGCGTATCTGTATAGGAAATGAACCAATGAGGTTTCCGTCACAGAAGAAGTCAATGGTATAAAATCCTTTTTCCACTTCTTCGGTGATAGGCAGATAAACCGTTCCCATATACTGCTCTCCGCTATATTCAAATTGCTGCGTAATAGAATAAGCAATCGAGTCACTCTCGAATGGGAATCGTTTATTTTCTGCTTCATTCATGAGTACGCCATTCGGTGTAATGACGCGCACATAGAGGTCTTTGAGTCCTCGTTCGCAGGTAATATTTTTCGCGATGGTATAATCGAATTGCAGTTTGGTCACTTGGCTCACCATGCGTGTTTTGCGGTCATTCTTATTGAGCATAGTGCATGTGCAATCAGTGAGTTCGAGCATAGCAGCTCGCGTTACCGTTTCGGTGAGTTGGGTATTGAGATTGGTGAGTTGTGTATTTTTTGTTTTCACCTGTTCGTTCTCAGCGCGCACGATGATATTTTCTTCTGTGAGTCGTGCGTTGGTAGCATTGAGTGAGTCCACTTGTCGTATATAATCCTTGAGTACAGTACGCACGGTGGCGAGTTCTTTTTTGAGTTCGGATATACGGCGTGCATTGGTCACTTTGGTTATGCGCAGTTCCTCCAACAAGTCCTGTACGCGTTGTTGCTCGCGGTATAGAAGGTCTTGCAGTGAGTCATTCTGTATATCCATCTGACTATACCCATCAAACTCAATGGCAAGGTTCTCATATTCTTCTTGCAGTTCTTCTTTCTCAATCTCAATGATTTCCACCAGTTCTTGCATCTCATTGCGTTGGTGGTAGTTGAGATAGATAAGCGCACCGACTGCTCCTACTAATAGGACCAAGACGGTGATGAGAAGTATTTTATTTGTTTTAGTCATTTTATAAATATGGTAATGATTCCTCTAATTTATTTCCTCTGCTACCTTTGAGCAGTATATGTGCTGCTTGTATAGGTTGTGCTTGTAATGCGGCGCATAGTGCTTGCACATCATCGTATATGGGATAAGGAGCGGTAGTAGCCTTGTATTCCTTGCCCACAAGCAGCACCTTGTCCGCTTTTCGTTCGAGCAGCATATTGACTATATTCTGGTGCTCCAGATGACTATATTCTCCTAATTCGCGCATCTCGCCCAAGATATATGTATCTCCTTTGAAGGCATTGATTGCTGCTTGCATAGAAGTAGGATTGGCGTTATAGGCATCTACGATGATTATATTGCGTGCTGTTTGGAGGCGTTGTGAGCGTTTATTGGATGGCTCATAGGCGCAAACCGCTGTTAATGCATCGTTTTCACTCACTCCAAAATACTCACCCACACATATGGCAGCCGATATATTCTCCGCGTTGTATGCTCCCACTAAATGGGATTGCTCAGGCATAATGCCTGTGGTATAGGCAATCGTTTGGAGTTCGCCTGCCATCTGCGCCAGATAAGGATTATCGGTGTTTCGGAAGATAAACCCGCCGTGCTGGCGTAGGTAGTCGTATAGTTCGGCTTTGGTGCTCATCACTCCCTCGAACGAACCAAAGCCTTGTAGGTGTGCGCGTCCCACATTGGTTATGAGTCCACAAGTGGGTTCTGCTATCTCCACCAGTTCTTTTATATCGCCTGGGTGAGATGCTCCCATCTCGATGATAGCTATCTCGTGCGCGCGCGTTAATTGTAATAAGGTGAGGGGTACACCAATCTGGTTATTGAGGTTGCCCTGCGTATAATGCACTTTGTAGCGCGTAGCCAAGACGGCAGCCGTTAGTTCTTTGGTGGTTGTCTTACCATTCGTACCCGTGATGGCGATGATAGGTATATTGAGCGTGCGCCTCCATTCGCGTGCCAGTTCTTGCAGTGCAAGCAGTGTATCGGGCACCAAGATAGTCTTTCCTTCTATCGCATACTCAGGGTTATCGATGACTGCTAAAGAGGCACCTTGTTCAAGCGCTTGCGCTGCGAAGGTATTACCATCAAAAGTAGCACCATGCAACGCAAAGAACACACAACCTGCAGGCAGGTTGCGGGTGTCGGTGCTGACACAAAGAGACTCCTTATTTCTTATTAGGCAACTCCAATCCATAGTTTTTGCGTTTATCCTCCACCTTCAAAGCGAGGCTCAATAGGAATGCCAATACGCCGAAGGAAGCAAACACGATCATTGGAACGAGGTATCCCTCTGTAGCCACACGCAGTTTACCAATCAAGAGTGGCACCAAGCACAGACCTATATTCTGCACCCAGAAAATCAGGCAGTATGCCGAACCGAGCACTTTCTCGTCAATGATTTTTGGAACAGAAGGCCACATGGAAGCAGGTACGAGTGAGAAACTCACACCGAGTACTAATATGGTGCACAAAGCGAGTGTTTGGGATGGATATGCAGGTAATACGAAGGCAAATACTGCGTGGCAGATAGTCATGATGATGGCACCTATGAGCATCATGGAAGCACCTTTACCTTTGTAATCGATAAACATTCCCAAGAAAGGAGTGAGCACCATTGCTAAGATAGGGAACCATTTGAATAGACCTGCGGCGTCGGCATTAGAGATCGAGAGTGTCTCCTCGAGGTAGTTGGTTGCAAAGCGCTGGAATGGGAAGATAGCAGAGTAATAGAGCACACACAAGAGCGCAATGATCCAGAACATCTTAGATGAGAAAATCTGCTTGAGGTCAGAAATATGAAACTCATCCTCAGGGTCTTTCTCTGCCGTCGCCTCACCGATAGCCACTAATTGCTTATCAAACTTAGTATCCATGATGGTGAATACAAAGAAGTTAAGCCATCCGATAACGAGTAATGCGGCAGCGAAGAGCAAAGGCATCACTACTGAGTGTACGCCATTGACTGCAAAATGCTCGCTGATGAGTGGAGATAGGCCCATAGCGGCAAAGACGCCGATACGCGCGATAGCCATCTCAAGACCCATTGCCAATGCCATCTCTTTGCCTTTGAACCACTTAGCAAGAATCTTGCTCACTGTGGTACCTGCCATTTCGCAACCACAACCAAAGATCATAAATCCAAAGGCTGCCATCTTGGCCGAACCTGGCATTGCAGTCCACCACGAGTTGAGCCACACCACATTATTGGCATCAAACCATTCAGACACACCTATATACTTGATAGCCGCACCCAATACCATTAAACTGGCAGACAAGAGACCTGTAAAACGCACGCCCATCTTATCGAGGATAATACCCGCAAAGATGAGGAAACCAAACACACAGAGTATATACTCTGCAGCAGCGTATGTGCCGAAGACACCTTGGTCCCAACCGAGTGTTTGATTGAGTGTGGATGCTAATGGGGATAACATATCCACAAACATATAAGCGAAAAACATCATAGATGCAACGAGGACGAGTACCGTCCAGCGTGCCCATGCTTTATCACGAAGTAATGATTGTACTTGCTGTACCATAATTGAATGATAATTTATTAGGTAACACCCTAATTACAACGCTTCGTCCTCTGGTTTTTCAACCAATGGACGAGGCTTTGTTTGTAATCGAAGTGATTTATTTTTCTTTTTTAACCACGCTGCTTTGCGTTTCTCGTATTCAGCGTAGCGGTTTTCTAAATATCCGTCCGCCATGGATTATTTGATACCCAATTCTGCTTTCACGGCTGGAGTTACATCCTTTGCCTCCGCACCTACATGTACCATTGCAGCTGAATCGAAGATATATGTATATCCTTCGCGTTCACCTACAGCCTTGATAGCTTTTGCCATTTTCTCGTGGATAGGTGCCAAGAGTTCTTGTTGCTTACGCTGTACATCTTGCTCTGCTGTTTGATTGAATAACTGGATGCGTTGTTGCATTTCCTGCAACTCTTGTTGACGAATTTGCTTGATTGCATCCGCCATAGTAGCCTCTTGTGCCTGATAATCTTGCACTTTCTTTTGCAATTCCTCGTACATCATAGTGAACTGTGACTCATACTGCGATTGGATAGTATCCATCTTGAGTTTCACTTGTGCCACTTCTGGCATTTGTACGAAGAGTTCTTGTGTGTTAATGTGACCAAATTTCTGTGCGCTGGCTACCATAGGTAATACCAACAAGATTGCAATAATAATTTTTTTCATACTTGTATAATTGTTTTATATTAATCGATTGATTTCGTTTATTTCGCCCCTAATTTGATGAGCACTTGATCAGACACATCCAGTTTGGATGACATATAGATGAGTGATGGGTCAGCCGAACGGTCCTTGACAAGATCTATCTTCTTCTCGCTTGCAAGTTCCTGAATGGCATTATAAATCTCCTCTTGTATCGGTTTGATTAGCGCTTCGCGCTTCTTGTACAATTCCCCATCTTGCCCGAAATACTTGCGTTTGAGTTCGAGCACTTGTTGCTCTTTCTGCACTATTTCTTCTTCTCGTTGCTGCTTCATGGCGTCAGAGAGGAAGATTTGCTCCGTTTGATAATTAGAGAGTAATACACGCGCTTCTTGCTGCGCAGCGTCAATCTCTTTCTGCCAACGCTTGGAGAGCATAGTAAGTTGTTCATTCGCTTGCTCGTATTGAGGCAGATTTTTCAATATATACTGCATATCGATATATGCTATTGATTGGTCTTTAGCAAAAGCCGTGCCAGAGAGTAGTAAAGCGGCGATTATGCAGAGTGAATAACGAATAATAACTATTTTTTTCATACCTGATTTTTATCTTTTAGCATCCTATTTTATAACTCTTGTCCGAGTACGAAGTGGAACTGGCTGCGGTTCTTCTTATTTGGTTCGTCAAATCCGTAACCCCAGTCGATACCGAGCAGACCGAACATTGGAAGGAAAATACGCACTCCGACACCCGCAGAGCGCTTGAGTTTGAATGGATTATACTCCTTTATATCTGCGAAGCAGTTACCAGCCTCAATAAAGGCGTGTGCCCAGATGGTAGCTGACTGCTCGAGAGAGATAGGATAACGCAACTCCATGGTGAATTTATTATAGAGGTAACCCATGTTTCGTCCCATAGCAGCGTCATATGGAGTGAGCGAACCCGATGGATAACCACGCATTGCTACATATTCTGTGGAATAACTGGTGTAACTGGACATACCGTCACCACCCATAAAGAAGGTTTCGAAAGGTGATTTAGCGTACTCGTTATAATGACCTAAATAACCAAACTCAGCGCGGGTCATGAGCACTAATTTGCTATCACGCGAGAGCGGTGTGAAGACCTTACCTGAGAATTTCCATTTATGGTACTCGATGAGATTGTAACGCTCCGAGGTATTCATTTTTGAATAGTCTTTACCATTGATAAGACTCCATGGTGGAGTAATCTTGAGTCCCAATGTGAATTGCGAACCACGACGGGTGTAAATAGGGTTATCAATAGATGAGCGTGATAACTGCAGATTGATAGAAAGGTTGTGCGATGTGCCATCAGAAATGAGTAGGTATGGCCAATCTTTCATCATATACATCTGATAACTCAGTTCACCATAGAAGGTGAAATAATCATCTGGCCAACGCAGACGCTTTCCATATCCGATAGACACACCAAGAGTGCGCAAATAGCGATCTCTATCTGCTTCGGACTCTAATAACTGCTGGTAGTAATTGGAGTTACCTGAGTAGTAATAATAGTTCGAATAGGTATTATAGAGGTTTTGGTAGGCATGCTCGTAGCGTTTGGAGTAGCCTGTTTGATTAGCGAAATAGATACTTGCGCTCAAACTGTTTGGTCGCTTACCACCCAACCATGGTTCTAGGAAGGAGATAGATGCAGAAGTATAATAAATACCATTCGTACGCGCATTGATAGAGAATGTTTGTCCTTCTCCTTGTGGCACAATGCGGTAGGAGTCCTTATTGAAGAGGTTTTGTATAGCGAAATTGGTAAATTTCAATCCTAACGAACCCACCAAACCTGTTGCTCCCCATCCGAGTGAGAACTCAATCTGGTCACTACTCTTCGTTTCCAATTGATAGGTTATATCCACCGTTCCTTCTTCTGGATTAGGTTGAATATCTGGCACAAGTTTTTCTTGGTCAAAATGTCCCATTTGCGCCAACTCGCGTAACGAGCGCATAATATCTGACTGCGAGTAGAGTTGTCCTGGTTTGGTGTATAACTCACGGCGCACCACATGCTCATATACGCGCGTATTACCTACTATCTTCACCTCATTGATGGTAGCAGGTTTGCCCTCATACATACGCATCTCGAAATCAATAGAATCATTCTCCACATTCACTTCCACTGGTTCCACATTGAAGAACAAGTATCCACGATCTGTGTATAGTTTAGAAACCGCGTCGTCATCCGATTGTAGGCGTTCGTTGAGGATTTTGAGGTTGTACACATCGCCTGGTTTGATACCCAGTGATGCGTCAAGTATCTCGTATGGATAAACGGTATTTCCCACCCACTTGATAGAGCGCACATGGTATTTATTTCCCTCGCTGATAGTCATATAGACATCTACGCGTGTAGGGTCTTCTGGGTTAGGCGCGATGGAATCCGAAACGATATACGCATCGCGGTAACCACACTCGTTATATTTCTCAATAACGGCTTTCTTATCGTTCTCAAACTCCTCTGCCACGAATTTCTTGGTGCGGAAGAGGTTGATAATATTATTATCATTGGTTTTTTTCATCGCCTTGTTGATATCAAGGTCGGTGAGTGCTTTATTACCCGTGATATAAATCTTGCCTACTTTTGTTTTTTCCTTTTTATCCACTGCGCATAGCACTTTCACATACCCTGGATGGTCAGGGTCATTGCGCTGAATGATATGTACTTGCGCATTATGGAATCCTTTCTCTGCGAAATATTTGGTAATAACCATCTTGGAGTGGTCCACGAGGTTGGGTGTCATTTGCGAACCCGGACGGATACCCAATTTCACTTCTATCTCTTCTCTCTCGCTCTTTTTGAGCCCCTCGTATTGCATTTCGCTGATGCGTGGGCGTTGCTCCAACTGAATGACGAGCCAGATCTTATCCCCCTCTATTTTCTTTGCTCTAATCTTAACCGAAGAGAATAGTCCTTGCTTCCAAAAGCGCTTCACGGCTTTGGTTATCTGATCACCTGGCACTTCTATCTTATCTCCCACCGCGAGGCCTGAGAAACCGATGAGCACAAAATCCTCGTAACTATCAGCGCCTGTGACCTCAATAGAAGCAATCTCGTATGTCTTGCGTGTGAGTGTATATTCGATAGTAGGCGCATCCGCATACAGTGAATCCTCTGCATGCGATGTTATCGTATCTTTCTGTGCCATCAAAGGCATAGAAAGCAATAGAAATAATAGTATTTTAGTTAATCTGTTCACTTGTTTTTCCAAACCTTCGTTCGCGTTTTTGATAATCGATAATAGCTTTATACAATTCTTCCTCTGTAAACTCAGGCCATAAACAATCGGTGAAGTATAATTCCGAATAGGCTAATTGCCAAAGGAGGAAATTACTAATGCGGTATTCTCCGCTCGTTCTGATGAGCAAGTCAGGGTCAGGCATTTCTGCTGTAGTCATACATGCGGCCACGAACTGCTCGTTAATATCCTCGATACGAAGATGATTCTCCTGCGCGCGCTGCACTGCTACCTGCATAGCTCTCGTTATCTCCCATCGTGCGGAGTAACTGAGCGCAAGCACCATAGTGAGGCCTGTATTCTTACTCGTCTGCTCAATGCATTGCATGAATTTATTTCGGGCACTTTCTGGCAATCTATCTACATCGCCTATGGTCTGCAAACGCACATTATTCTCCATGAGCGTAGGCGTCTCTTTGGCAATCGTATCCACCAATAAGATCATGAGCGCATCCACCTCCTCTTTCGGCCTATTCCAGTTCTCAGTAGAGAAAGTATAGAGAGTGAGGTATTCAATACCCAACTTAGTAGCTGCCACGGTGATGTTATGCACCGTTTCCACTCCTTGCTTATGACCGAACATACGCGCAAGTCCTTGCTTTTTTGCCCAGCGCCCATTACCATCCATAATAATGGCTATATGGCGTGGCAGACGCGATAAGTCTATTTGCTCTTTGTATGTCATCGCACTAATAATTACATATTCTACAATTACCCGGAGCGCGTCCAAACTCAAACACCAATCCAAGTGTCAACTGGCCCGTTACATCACAGTTCATCCAATTCCATCCATTGAGCTGATGTTTATTATCGAGCGTCTCCTTACATTCAATATTATCCGCCATGTATATATTATGCTGCCATGCGATATTAAGCCCGCACCAATCAGCGAACTTCCATTTAAATCCAATACCTACTGGCACATAGCATGCTATATTATCCATAGTGAATGATTCCTGACCATAACCATACACAGCCGCACCTATTCCCAAGAATATATAAGGGCTATATGGCTTAATACCCGTATTGCTCCCACCTATACCATAACGGAAGAAATTGAATTCTGCCATCACATCTATATTCACCATATGGTTCTCCCAACGCGTATCCAACTGCTCGCCTCTGATTGTATAATCCGAACCCACTATACGCTGCGTCATACCCTTTACCTGCAGAGCCCAACGGGATGTAAACTTGTATCTAAAATGCGCACCGTACGCCTCGCGCACATCCATGAAGATATGCGGCGTGGCATCACCCACATAATAGCCGCAACCAGCCTGCAATCCAAACTCGCATAAGTACGGACGATTCTCCGCCTGAGCACCCACGCCCAAGAGGATAAACAAGCACATAATACTATATTTGACACATCTCTTCATTGCAATTTACACGCGTATATACGCGCGCTCAACAAAATCAAGCGTGCAAAGGTACAAAAAATAATTGGGATACGCAAAAAAAAGTTAGTTTTTTAACAAAATCTTATGATTTTATTAATAGACGGAAGGCATCCACTACTTTTTTTACAGGAATAATTTCTATTTGGAAGCGTTTAGAATCCACTTTTTGTTCGGCAGGAATAAGGATGCGTTTGAAGCCCAATTTCTGTGCTTCCTGTATGCGTTGGTCAATGCGATTCACCGAACGCACTTCTCCTGCGAGTCCCACCTCTCCGCATAAACATGTGCTGGCATCAAGCGCGATATCCATATTACTACTCAGCACCGCCGCGAGTACCGCGAGGTCGATTGCAGGGTCTTGCACGCGCATTCCGCCCGCTATATTAAGGAATACATCTTTTTGCAATAGTTTGAATCCCACACGCTTCTCCAGCACTGCAAGGAGCATATTGAGTCGCTTGGCATCGAATCCCGTAGAGGAGCGTTGAGGTGTACCATACGCAGCAGAAGAAACCAATGCTTGCACTTCGATAAGGAAGGGTCTCACCCCCTCCACCGCTGCTGCGATAGAGACACCCGATAGTCCTTCTCTGGCCGTAGAAAGGAGCAGTTCGGATGGATTAGTCACTTCGCGCAAACCATCTTGTCGCATCTCATAAATACCTAATTCAGAGGTAGAACCAAAGCGATTCTTCTGCGCGCGGAGCATACGATACATATAATGCTGGTCACCCTCAAACTGCAACACAGCGTCCACTATATGCTCCAGCACCTTAGGTCCCGACAAAGCACCTTCTTTATTAATATGCCCAATGATCAAGAAAGGTATATTGCGAGTCTTGGCAAACTCCAGTATTTTGGCGGCACACTCGCGCACTTGCGATAGACTACCGATAGTGGCGTCAATCGTCTCAGTACCAATCGTTTGTATCGAATCAATCACCACCACTTCGGGGGCTATCTCGTTCACTTGCTCCAAGATACGCTCTAAGGATGTATCGCTGGATATGAATAAGTTAGTCGCATCGCCTGCCAATCGTTCAGCCCGCAGTTTGATTTGCTTCACACTCTCTTCGCCACTGGCGTAGTAAGTGCGTTTATCGCCCATCTGCAATAGCACTTGCAGCGCGAGTGTGGACTTACCAATACCTGGTTCGCCACCGATAAGCACCAGACTACCCGGCACCAGTCCTCCTCCCAACACACGATTGAGTTCGCCATTATGCATGTCGATACGCATCTCTTCCGTAGCGGTCACTTCGTGCAAGCGTTGCGCCTTGGTATGCCCTCCTAAAGAGACAGATAAAGTGTGCTTGGATGAAGAGGAAGCCACCACCTCTTCTTCATATGTACCCCACTCTCCGCATACGGGGCAGCGACCTAATAACTGCGGAGCTTTTGCACCGCAGGACGAACATATATATTGAATCGTTTGCTTTGCCATAGATTACAAGTCTATTGTATTATATTCCTCTGCTAACACCACATTATCGAATAGTGTTTCGGCTTCTATCTTGAAGAGGTTATGGTCCTCTATTCGAGCGCTGTAATGACCGATGATTAGTTTTTTAGCCTTTGCCAATTGGGCTATCTTAGCCGCGTCAAGCGCCGTAGAATGCTTCACTTTCTTGCTGCGTTTTTCATTCCCCTCGAGGTAAGTGGACTCATGGTAGAGTGTGGTCACTCCCTCGATGATAGGCACCATTTTCTCGTTATACATCGTATCCGAACAATAGGCATAGCGCTTGGTGGTTATTCTATCAAACGAACCGTCCTCTAATCGCACACGCCGTGTTTCCTTGAAGAGAAAACCGCAGCATGGCACGCTGTGCTTGAGCGGGATAGTCTCTACACTCACGGTGCGGTCTTGGAAGATCACTTCGTGCTTGCGTGGGTTGATAGGATGGAAGATAATCTCATACTCTCTATCGGCACAATGGTATTGTAATAGCGGAGTGAGCAGTTTTTCCAAATCAGGATGAGCATAGATATGCATAGGTTGTGTACGCTTGAGCATCGAGAGCGTGGTGAGCAGTCCGATGAGCCCAAAACAATGGTCACCATGCAGATGAGAGATAAAAATCGTGTATAGGCGTGAGGTATGCACACCTATGCGCTGCATAGCTATCTGCACTCCCTCGCCGCAATCCACCAAGAACGACTTATCGCACATCTCCACCAGTTGTCCTGATGGAGAGGTAGTCCGCGTGGGTTTAGCACTGCCGCATCCTAATATGGTCACTTTTGCTTCACTCATCTACTGCCGATAATTGCTTTAGTATCTTATCGCCCAATGCTGATTTGCGTTCGATATGTTTGAGCACGGCTTGCACAAAAGCATTCGATTCAAAACTACCGCGCACTTCTTCAAAATCCGCCTCAGCCTGCTTACTATCGCCATCCACACCAAAACCTGTTTGGCTATTGAGGTTAAACTCCTTACGCGCATCTTCGTACACCATTTTATCGAGCGTCACAACCGCTTTTTTCCATTGCTCCACCGTTTCGCGCAATTGGGATAGACTCACTTGCGTCCAAGGGCATCCCCATACTTGCTCCAACTTATCGAGCGCCCACACCCATTCGTACTCGTAGTACTGCTGATGCATATGCTCAAAGATGGATTGAATATCCGATAAACTATGTTTTTGCTGCTCTATCTCATCCAAGAGAGCACTCACAGCATGCTTAGGTACAATGAGTCCCGCCAGGTCCACCCAATTGCCCAAACCAACCTCCACATTAGGTTGGAGCGCAGCATAGACATCCGCCATGTTATGTAGCGGTTTATCCTCCAAACGACTGATAAGACTATTCCCCAGGAATTTCTGAATACCTATCGTATAGAGGTTTATACCATGGTGCAGCGATGAATGGCGTATCTTGCAGTTCTTATAGTCATACACCTCTTGCGGACTGCCTGCTTGCTCTGCCACTTGGGTGAGCACTTCGCGTCCATGCCACATTTTCTGCACGGTGTATGGACTGAGTAGATTGAAATTTATTTGATCTAATTTCTTCGGGTCTTTTCTATTATCGCGTTTAGGCCATTTCTGTGCATCGCGGATAGTACCCACCGTGCGCAAGTTAGCGCCTGGTACTATATAGGTCTCTGAGTCATTCTCAATGAGGTACGAGAATGGCAGTTCGGATGTATCAGCATGATGCGTATGACGCCCCATGACGAGTGAGAAAGCGCCTATCTTGCTGGGCCATAAGAGGTAACTATCACTCGTGGTCTTTGTTCCTCGCTCGGCTATACCTTGGTGGATAGGACCGAGTTTATACATATGGTTCGATTGATTACTACCCGAACCCGCATTCAAGAACGAGAAGAGACCCGCGATGAGCAGTGTGGACTTATGATGGGTCACGGTATAAGGTCCTGCGAAGATAGCACAGGCCTCGCCGTGCATACCCTGACAGTTACTAAAGAAGAGTGACTCGCCTGCCGAATAGTGCTTATCGAACACACATCCTTGACCCACGAAGCATTTATCCACCAGTGTTGAATCGCCTATCTTCACGCCTGAAGCGATGATAAAATCTGTACACTTCACACCGCTACCGAGATAGACAGGCGCTTGTGGATTACTATTGATTGTACCATTCTTAAGACGACTCACACCTATCAATTCGGCGCAATCGCCTATCTGCACATTCTTAATACTACCGCAGTTGAGAATACGCACATCGCGTCCTATTCGTCCTCGCTCCGAGGCTTGCTGCTCGGCGTAGGCATCTATCTGCTGCTCCAACTGCTTAATCATCGTTGGACGATGGCGATAGAGCGTGAGGATATATGCCAAACTGGCGGATAACTCATTGAAGATAGGTATCTCTCTACCGCCGCCTTCGTTCATCACAGGCACGCGCACACCATTGCCGAAAGTGGAACGCCCATCTACCAAGATAGCATTCACATTCTCAATACATGTATTATCGCCTATGCAGTAATTAGCAATATAATTATGCACATTGTATAAGCGAGCGTTATTACCTATCTCGCAGTTATGCAATGTAGCATGATAGATACCCGAGTGAACGGTCAGTCCACCAGGCAACATGGTCTCTTTATCAAACACACCCAAGCGATTGAATCCCGAGAAATTCGTATCGCGCACATAGCGTGCATCGAAATGCTCCGCTACTTCAATAGCAGACCAATCCTTGGCAGAACAGTCCTGCGCTTGGAGTTGCTCAATCTCTATGGGTGTTAATGGTCTATATTTCATATCTATATCCAATAGGAAATTTAATCCTACAATAAAGTCTTCCCTTACGGCAATACCAAGGGGAAGACTTTATATACTAATGGTTTTCCAACTGACTCTTAATCATTGAGCAGCATAGGCATCAATAACATCAGCACATTTTCCTCACCCTCTTCTGCCACTGGCAAGATGAGACCTGCGCGCGCTGGATCAGCCAATTTCAACTGCACATCCGTAGTACCTACGGTAGAGAGCAGATCAATCAGGAATGGCGCCTTGAAACCGATAGCCATGGACATGCCCTGATAGTCGCATTGAATCATTTCCTCTGCGCTGGTAGAGAAGTCTATATCCTGTGCAGAAATCTTGATTTGATTCTCAGAGAGCGCCAAGCGCAACTGTGCCGTACCGTTATTTGCGAATACAGCCACGCGCTTGCAAGCATTCACCATCGTTTGGCGATCTACAGTCACTACATTCTGATTGCTCTGTGGAATAACGGCGTTATAATTAGGGAAGCGACCCTCGATACGACGGCATACCACGATAGTCTTATCAAACTCAAAGCGAGCATTCTTTTGACCAAAGGTCACCTTCACCTCCGCTTCCTCTTTTGCCAATAGATTCTTCAAGAGCGCTGCTGGCTTTTTAGGAAGGATAAAATTAGAAGCCATACCCGCCTTTACGCTTGTATTCGAATAGCGCACAAGACGATGTGCATCGGTAGCCACCAAGATAAGACGGTCCTCCAAGATATCGAAATAAATACCGTTCATCACAGGACGGAGAGGGTCATCGGCTGTACAGAAAATCGTTTTCTCTATCGCGCTCTGGAGCGTAGTAGCTGGCAATGACAACTCCTGTGCATCCACCTCGTCTTGCGGCATTTCTGGATATTCATTTCCATTCACACCCACAAAGGAGTATGTACCATTCTGGCTCACCATGTTCACCGCAAAATTCTGCTCATCGATAGTGAATGCTAATGGCTGCTCAGAGAACTCTTTCAGCGTCTCCAATAACAACTTAGCCGCACTCGCTACCTTACCTCCTCCATCGGCACCCTCTACCTCTATGGCTGTGCGCACAGTAGTCTCACCGTCTGAAGCGGTCAACTTAAGCTCGTTCCCTACTAATTCGAATAATACATCGTCTAAGATAGGAAGCGCATTCTTGTTGTTAATCACACGGCTTACGGCCTGTAATTGAGAAAATAACTTACTGCTTGATACATTAAATTTCATAATGTTTTTTATTTGGTATTAATACTATTATCGCATTTATTTACTAAAATTGCGCACAAAGTTAGCACTTTTTTTTGAAATAACAAAATTTTTTTGTACTTTTGCAGCGTTTTTGCTAAAATAGGACAGTAGAACAAATGAAAATAGGTGTTTTTGATAGTGGTTACGGCGGTTTGACGATACTTCGCGCCATTCGCCAATCGCTCCCCCAGTATGATTATCTCTACTTGGGCGATAATGCGCGTGCGCCCTACGGTACCCACTCTTTTGATGTGATATACAAATACACCTTGCAGGCCATTCGTTACCTCATCGAGCACGACTGCACATTGGTTATCATGGCATGTAATACAGCGAGTGCAAAGGCGCTCCGTTCTATCCAGCAGCGCGACCTACCGCTCATCAATGCGCAGCGCCCTGCGGACCGAAAAGTGAATGTGTTAGGCGTCATTCGTCCCACAGTAGAGGTGGTGCCTTCTATTACCACGAATGGTCATATAGGTATCCTCGCCACCCCCGCCACGGTGCAGTCTCAGTCCTACCTTATGGAGTTGGCGAAGATCAACGCGGAGCGTGAGCAAGCGGGTCAACCCGCCTTGGTGGTCCGTCAGCAAGAATGTCCTATGTGGGTGCCGCTCATTGAGTCGGGCGAGCACAACCAATCGGGCGCGGACTATTTCATTGACTTGTATCTGCGCAAACTCTTTACTCAAGACGAGACGATAGACACATTGGTTTTGGGTTGCACGCATTATCCTTTGCTCAGAGAACCCATTGCTCGTCACCTAACTGCGATGGGCAGAGGAGAAGTGCAGATTATCGCGCAAGGCGCATTAGTGGCAGATAGTTTAGCGGATTATCTGCAGCGCCATGCGGAATACCGTGAGCAGTTGAGCGAAGAGGGTTCGTGCGTCTATCTAACCACAGAGAATGCTGACCGCTTTGCGCAATCAGCATCCACTTTCTTAGGTTCCTCTATTGAGGCACAACATATTGATTTATAATATCTTCCCTACCCTTGCATTGCCTGCAAGCGATTTTTCATTTCCATCCATTCATCGCGTAAGCGCGCAGCTATTTCGTACTCTTGTGCCTTGGCGGCCGCCAGCATTTGTTTGCTCTTATTAGCAATAGCTTTCTCCAATGCTTTGGCATCCATCTTCTGCCATTCGGCGGTTTTCCATCCTTCGCGTATCGTCTGCTCTACCCGCTGTTTCTCTGCATCTGCATCCTTGTAGAGCGATGCCAAAGCGGTGGTGTTGATCTCTTTGCGGATGGCTGTAGGTGTTATGCCGTGCTCTTCGTTATAGCGTATCTGTATAGTTCGTCGCCTATTCGTCTCATCGATAGTAGCCTGCATAGCGGGTGTTATCTTATCGCCATAGAGGATAGCCTTACCATTCACATGTCTGGCGGCACGACCTACCGTCTGCGTCAACGAGCGTTTATCGCGCAGAAAACCCGACTTATCGGCGTCAAAAATAGCCACGAGACTCACTTCGGGCAAGTCTAATCCTTCGCGCAGCAAGTTCACACCCACCAGCACATCGTATTCCCCTTTGCGTAGGTCCTCCATGATCTTGATACGCTCTATCGTATCCACTTCGCTGTGTATATACGCCGAGGAGACGCCATACTTACGGAAATACTCGTCCAATTCCTCTGCCATGCGTTTGGTGAGTGTAGTGACCAACACGCGTTCGCCTCGGTGTGCGCGTGTATGCACTTCGTCCATCAGGTCATCCACTTGGTGCTCTGTGGGTCGCACTTCTATCTCGGGGTCTAATAGTCCCGTAGGACGGATAAGCTGGTCGATAACTATTCCTTCGCTCTTCTTCAATTCATATTCGTCAGGCGTAGCAGAGACATAGATAGTCTGCCCTGTTTTGGACTCAAACTCATCGAAAGTGAGCGGTCTATTATCGCGTGCTGCAGGTAAGCGGAAACCATACGAAACGAGGTTATCCTTGCGCGATTTATCTCCTCCGTACATACCTCGTATCTGCGGAACCGTCACATGACTCTCGTCTATAACGAGCAGCATATCATCAGGGAAATAATCAAGCAAGCAGTACGGCGGTGTACCTTCTTCTCGTCCATCGAAATAGCGGCTGTAGTTCTCCACGCCCGAGCAGTACCCTAATTCGTCGAGCATCTCAAGGTCATATTTGACGCGTTCCTCGATACGCCGTGCGAATAGTTCCTCGCCCAAACCGATGAAATAATCTATCTGCTTATTGAGGTCCGCCTTGATGAGCTCTTTGGCGGCCGTAATGCGGTCTTTGCTGGTACAGAAAATAGTGGCAGGACTGAGATTATAGTGCTCAAACTCCTCCAGCACTTGTCCTGTGAGCGGATGAATAGTGGCTATACTATCTATCTCATTTCCAAAGAACTCTATGCGCACTATATAATCCGCGTAGGCGAGGGCGATGTCTATCGTATCGCCTTTCACGCGAAAGCGTCCGCGCGTGAGTTCCATATCATTGCGTATGTATTGCGCGGCGATGAGTTGCTTGAGCAGATCATCCATCGCTATCACATCTCCGCGATGCAACTGAATAGCATTATCGTTAAAATCCTGCGGGCTACCCAAACCGTATATACAACTCACCGACGAGACGATAATCACATCTTTTCTGCCACTGAGCAAGGCAGCCACCGCCGAGAGACGCAAGCGGTCAATCTCCTCATTAATAGCTAAATCTTTGTCTATATAGGTATCGGTAGAAGGGATATATGCTTCGGGTTGGTAATAGTCGTAGTAACTAACGAAATACTCCACGGCATTATTGGGGAAGAAAGTCTTCATCTCCGAGTACAACTGTGCCGCGAGTGTTTTGTTATGACTCATGATGAGTGTAGGTCGATTGAGCTTCGCAATGACATTAGCGATGGTAAAAGTCTTACCACTACCTGTCACGCCCAATAAGACCTGCGCATCTGCGCCTGCCTGCACTCCCGCCACCAAACTCTCTATCGCTTGTGGCTGATCCCCCGTGGGCTTATATGTACTCTCTAATGTAAACAATTCTTCGTCTCTATTTGTATAATCTAACAGCGGTTAGGCGGTTAGGCGGTTTCTATTTCACTAGTTTGCTAGTTTATCTAGTTGGGCTAGTTTATCTAGTTTGTCTAGTTAATCTAAAAATCTAGAACTCTAGAACTCTATCACTCAAAAACTATTATACAAACAATCGAATAATGAAAAAACTCCTCATCCTCGCCCTATGCCTCACCCAAACAATAGGCATACTCGCAGCAACTAACGACACTATTCAATCCTCCAAATACACCTTTGGTGATTTCTTTGATGCCCTCGATCTACCCACTGTCCTCGGCGCTGGATTCACACCTAATGGCATAGAAGGAGCTACTTTCAATTCTGCCATGCGCCTCGGCTGGCGTCATCATAAGAATTACGGCACCTTCGTCTATATCACCTACGATACCCATAGCAATTCCTATGACTCACTTTTTATAGATGGCTCGAATGTTGTCAAGGGAGAAGTGTGGTATAATGAGGTAGGAATTAGTGTCGGCTATCGTTTCCCATTGGTGAAGGATATCAAGGCCTTCTACGAAAAGCCTTATTTCCATCCATGGGATATGTATCTCAGTATTCAACCAGGCGTCTCTATCGCCACGGTAAAGAATATGGAGGTACTTCCTTCTTATGATGCTCTCGGTCTTGGCGGCTATGAGATGCAGAATGTGGACCATGTAGTCCCCACTTTGCGCTTCTCTGCAGGAGTGGAGTGGTTTATTTTCTCTAATTTTGGAGTTTTTGCAGAAGCCTCTTATACTCAGCATCTTATGCCTACTATTATTGAACAGGCTGCAATGGCGCAAGGTCGTATATCCCATCCTTCTGGTCCCATCACTATTTCCATCGGCCTCTCCCTTTTCTTTAACTAAATTCCCCTTACACACCACTCACTACTCTATCTTATCTAGAACTCTAGGAATCTATCCCTAGCAATAGCATTGCCGTTTTTGAAGCGAATGTAATGAGCGCTTTTTTGTATGGAGAAAGCAATTGACTTTTGCTTTCGAACGGCAGGAGTAGCGGGGAGCGTAACTCCAACCAGACAGAAGAGTGAATGAGTTTTTGTGAGGCGGATGATAAATATGACACGATAATGTAAAATTTATCTTTGTTTATCGCCGCTGGACAGCATAGTGAGGAATATAGCAGCTATTGCTGCGCGGGTTTGAATAGTAGGGCGCGGTGTTGAGCTCGCTCAAAAACGCGACTTAATAGGCAAATACGCTCAAGGGCGCGTAGCCCGGCCCGATATTCCAAACTATGATGGACGAGGGATTTATCTGGGTTTATTTACCATCATAAATCATCCGCCGTCGTTTTTGATTACCTAAAAAATATTTTCTTTATTTTTATTTTGTTTTCTGTATTTTTGTTTATATAAAAAAAACTCTAATAGAAAAAGAGTAGTAGGTCTATAAGCCGGGTTCTGTACCCTTTCGGGCGTCTATCATTAATCTCGAGCGATATGTTACCATATGCTTCTCTCGCTTCCTACCCTCCAACTCGCGCGAGCAACGCTCAATCGTTGGTTTACATGGAATTGCAGCCCATAGTATGCTCGTTTCACATCTCTCGTCTCTGTAGCAGTGACCAAACATTTCTGCCTGACGGCCGTTAACCGCTATAGTGCTCTGTGCTGCCCGGACTTTCCTCGTCATCGACGCGATAGACCGACCTACTTTCTTTTCTATAATGAGCGGTATATGGGAATCGAACCCACCTCCTCGGCTTGGGAAGCCGATGCACTACCGATGTGCTAATACCGCATTTCTAAAATCGAGTGCAAAATTACAACAAATCTTGCACATATGCAAGCATTTTAGTAAATTTCTACTATTTCTCGTGCTACACGCGTAGTAATCTCGTTCTTTTTGAGCGCCTTTACATCCTTAGTATGCAAATCAGTCACTCGTTGTGTGGCTTTGACATGAATAGGTATTTCCATATCTTTGCTACCGATAATAAACATATTCGCTACCATGTTTTTTTCAAGTGGATATACAAGTCCATCTATACGCTGGTAAATAGTATTAAAGTCCACTTTACCGCGCATTTTGCGCAAGCGGAATTTCTCTATCTGCTCTTCTTCCATATTCAGCAGATTGAGAAAAAGCAACTGGTCTGGGTTTAGTTTAACGCCAAAAGGAATGGTGATGCGCACTTCTGCATGTTCTGAAAAACGGCGTACTGCATAGGTGTAGGAGTCCACTATATAGTGCCTGCTGATGGTCATTTTGAAGCATCCAAGGTATTTATTTATTTTCTGTGTATGTGTCAGCACCGTTTCTCCTTCTGATTCATTAGAAACACTCCAGTGACGCAAATCGCCCATTGATTGCTCAAAGTCATACCGCATGTTTCCCATTCCAAAGAGTGTTCTATGCACCACCACGCCTGAGTCCACCGCATAAGCAGCTTTGCGCATAAACTTCTCCTTGCTTTTCTTCTCAAGTCGTTCTATACTGTTACCCGCCAAGATAGAGTCAGCTTGAGCGCGTTTCTGTGCGTCGAAGAAACGCTTGCATGCAATACCCTGAAATTGTATTGAATCGCGTCCTTCCTTACCTTCCTCTGGCAATACAACGATATTAGCTATCATCTGCTCCATACCCCAAGTTTCGCCTGCGCTTTGCATGCGAACATCGCTAACAACCTTATATTGACTTACTTCGTCAGGGAAATCCGCCTCGATCTGCTTATAAACACTATGTAATAGCGCTGCCATTTGTTTGCGCTTATTGCGTTGTTTGCTTGCTTTTGCTGCAATAACTGTCTCCTCCAATGCAATCGGTTGCTCCTCCAAGATGATGGTAACAATAGAATCGCTATTGGTTAATAAGCGGGCTTTGACACTTTTCTTTTCATAACCAATAAAACTAATAATGACACTACTTTCGTCTGTCAAAATGGCATTAAAAGAAAAATGCCCGTCATTATTTGTGGCAGTACCTAGTTCAGGCTGTACCTCAGGATAGACGGTAGCATAAGCAATAGCGTTTCCATTTGTATCCACCACGCGTCCTTCATAAGTGGTGGCAAAGGCACTGAGTATGCTGCAGAGTAAAAAAAGTAGTGTGTTATATAATCGCATAAATGGTATTCTTTTATTATCTTAATAATAATAACAAAAATTATGCCATATGCAAACAATCATGACAATTTCTTCACTAAAAAGTTGTTAGCTTCCTATTGGTCTTATTGGTCATATTGGACTAATTACTGCTAAATACGCAAAATCTGCCATGCACATTTGGTACTTTCAAAAAAAATCACTACCTTTGCGCCCAAATTTGTATTCGATAACAAATAACTCACTAATATGAAAAAAATCTTCTCTCTTTTTTGCGTCATCGCATGCATGAGCTTTTTCTGTATGCCAGCGCACGCAAGCGTTGCACCAGCTACGCAGTTTGAAAATGTAGATGACTACGGTTTTCTACGAGGTATAGATGGTACGGATTGGACCTATACCATCAAGTACACCTATACCAATTATGATATTACTGGAGTAGATGTCGATATCTATGACAGCAATAATGCATTATTAGGTAAGATTAACGAAACATTCGAATTGAAGGAAACAGATATTCGAATCAATAATGTTGCCATCAATCCTACCGTTACCAAACGATTCTTCAATGGTACTACAGCGAATATAGAAGTGATGCTTTTCGCTTATGTAGCCACTAAGGACTATAAGGGACGCTATTTCAATAATGTATATGCTTTGAGCGTAGATGGCTCTACATTACAATGCACTATCCCTGGTAATATGGTGTTGGCAGAGAACCTATCACCTACTAAGACAAGTGAGAATTATGTCATGACTTTCTTCCATATCGAGTCTGTAAAGGATTCTATCACAGGCCTCGTACAAGATATTCATTACTACGAAGTATATGAGAAAGCAGCGTATGGAGAGACAAAACCTAAGTTGACACACACTTTCGCTATCCCATACGATAATATCAAGGCATTGAACGACCCAACGCCATTCGCTATGGTGCAGAATAATGGTAAGATGAACTATTTCATCACGCAGTATGAAAAACCTTATTTCGTGCCTGGTACATCGGTGTATGAAGACCCTATCATTAATGAAAACAACGCTATGATTATCACCCAGTATGATAATAAGTTCAATGTGATAGGGGAGACCAAAATACCAATGGTGAAAGACCCAGATAAGAGTTTTCTATATACTTTCTATCAAGTAGGTTCACTCGGCGGAGAGCGTGATATCATGATGGATTTTAATGGAACTGGCAAACCTGTTTATGTTGTCACACATGATAACTATGAGACTTCTTCGGATGGATCTGTTAAATCCTATTATCTCTACGATGCAGATGGAAATAAAATCAATACCATTGCAGAGAAAGTAAAGGGTACTGTCTATCTGAGTGATATTGAGGGACAGTCTATCCAATATGCATTCTTGATGAGCGAGAATAACAAGGAATTCATCCGCTTCGTGGATGTGCCTTCATGCGAAGTAGTTGCGGAGATTGACCTCTATAATAATGGTTCTATACTCTCGAATAATATCGACCGTGTAGCAAAAGGCAATGCATACCAATATGTCATCTCTCTCTTGCAAGGCGATAGCCAGAAAGATGGTTCTACTGTGCAGCGCATCGCTTGGTTCAACCAGGATGGTTCACTCAGTCACTATGATAGCCTCAATTTGGGTAAAGGTGTAGAACTCGCACAAGTCAATATTGACGGAGCGCTCATCCATCCTCATGTTTTTATTACCGATGACGCGTATGAGTACTTAGCGCTCGTCAAACGCACACAAGTAGGCACTTCGGCAAAAGAAGAAGTGCTCGTCCTCGTTAATAATGAGGGTAAAATAATAGAAGAGTGGAAGGCTGTAAATGGAAATGCACTCTCGTTCATCACCGTCAAAAATATTCACTCTCACCCAACACTCGTTTGCACATACACCAATGGACCTAAGTTTGCCATTCAGTTTTATCCGCTGCCTTTAATCACATCGCCGCTCAAAGGTGCAGGTACTATCGAAGACCCATACCAAATAGCTTGCTTCGGTGATTTTATTCAGATTGAGAAGGAACCAAATGCATGCTACAAGGTTGTCAATCATATTGACTTCTGTAATATCCCATTTGCGGGACTTAAAACGCCATTCATGGGTAAGTTGGATGGAAATAACTTCGCCTTCCATAATCTCTATTTGGAGCACGGCGGATTATTTAATGAAGTAATCGATTCTGCTGTCATTGAAAATCTATTCCTTGAGCAACCAACCATGACGCTCTATGCGCAAGATAATGCTTCTGGATTTATTGCAAATAGCATCCGTGGCGGTGCTAATGATTTGGGAGTGAACTCGATTTCAATCATGCGTAATATACATATCATCGAGCCAACCATCAACGCACATGGTTTCACCTCAATAGTAGGTGGATTAGCGGGTGAAGCATCTTATTACACTCAGATCACAGAATGCTCTGTAACAGACGCGCTTTTTGATGCCGTTAATGCAGAAGAGATGGGCGGTATAGCAGGTCAACTTTCTACTGCCACCTCTGTTAACGCTGCAGTTGTTACAGGTCAGTTACAAGGCGGAAAGACCGTAGGCGGTATTGCTGCCACTATTGGTGGAGGAGAGAATATCACTAATTGTCATGTGAATGCAGTATTGATGGGTTCAAAAACAATCGGTGGTATCGTAGGTGCGAGCGAACGCTCCATCATCTCAAACTGCTTTGCAGAAGGAACAATCACATTGCGTAGTGATAGAGCAGGTGAGTTAGGTGGTATCTTGGGCCGTTTGGAGGAAGATGTGCTGAAGACGGATACCACTATACGCGTTAAAAACTGTTTGGTGGATGTACTTATCTTCTATGAGTTAGAAGAAGGCGAAACAATCGCTGCACACCGTATCGTGGGAAGCACAAGAGTTGATCAATTCGAATACGATTGGGATAATATTGATTATAACAAGCCACAATCTGAATGGCCAAAAATATATGGTGACCCAGAGTTGTGCCTCGCCAATAACTATGTAATTGGTGATATCGATGTGATAGATAATACCATTGCGGCTGCGCACAACACCACCGAAGGTGAAACGCTTGCAGCTACAGCGCTCACTACTGAGTGGTTGTCTCAACATGGTTTTGCTCTTGGTGCGAATATAGATGCACCATGGGTGATGGACGAAGTGTTGTATTTATGGTTCGAAGGTGCTGATTCCACACTCGATATTGAGGGCATCACTACTACGCCATTGGTTAATATGGTGAATGGCACATTACAGGCTGACGGAGCAATCACCGTTTACAACCTGAATGGTATGGTTATTGCACAAGGTATGAATACCATCAATATGCAAGCTCTCAACGCAGGCGTGTATATCGTATCTGTGAATAATAATAGTGCTGCCGCTACATGCAAAGTGCTTATTCCATAAGCATTACTCACTACTAATTATTTATACTAACGAGGACTGCTAGCGCAAGCGGTAGTCCGAGTTAAGAGCGGAGGCATTAGGAGCCCGTCCATTTAGCGGAGTGGTAT
>CALATT010000074.1 GCA_937891905.1 uncultured Bacteroidales bacterium
TACTCTTATGATGGAGCTTATAATTACTCCATTTATCTCTATGGCCAAACAGACACCGACCCAAGTGTTATGCTGGATATATACACAGCAGAGAAAGATAAATTTGAGGGCACATATTCCACCGCAGATGGCACATTAGGCGAATATTGCTTCTATGACATATCAGAAGAAGAGTATTATACGCTTGTGCAAGGTTCTATCCAGATAACCAAGAATGCGAATAACTATACCATCACAGGCGCTATGGTAGGGGATAATGGTGTGACATATAATATCTCTTATACAGGAGAGTTAATAGAATATGATGTGTTCTCAGCTGAACCTGTACCTGCGCAAGAATTTAAACTAGCATGTAACTGGATCGAAGTGGAGGACTATATAGCGGAATATGGAGATGTGTATTTCTATATGGGTAACGATGATTATCAAATCACATTGGATGTCTATTTAGAGGCTATGGATGATATTACTATCCTACCTGTGGGTACTTATACCATCAATTCTTCAAGTGTAAATGGCACTATTTTAGCAAGTTCTGGTATGAGTGCTTATGGCGCACTGCCAAGTAATATGTATGCAGTTGCTTACGACCAAGCAACAGGCGAACCCTATGCATCCAATGTATGGTATATCGTTTCTGGTAGCCTACAAGTGTCTCAAACAGCAAAAGGTGTGCGTTATGAACTCAATGCCACCACCTCGAAGGGATCTACTATTCAAGCCGTATATGAGGGCGATGTGCAAGCAATTGACCAAGTGACCACTTTGGACAAGAATGCTCCAATGTATGATATCTTAGGTCGCCCAGTAGGCGAAGGATACAAAGGCATTGTTATCCAGAATGGACAAAAGTTCTTCGTTCGTTAAATAGAATAAATTTATTGAAATAAAAACACATCCGCCGCCAAGCGGATGTGTTTTTTTATATCATGACGATTTAATTGCAAATATCTTCTGATTAGGATTGGTATTGCTTGCGCATTTGCCTATAATCTCTGCGTGCCTCATATACGGCTTTAGCGCTTTGTGCGCGTCCTGTGAATAGATACATCATCGCAGCGGCATAATCCAAGAAAAAACGAATGCCCAATACCCACCATGGGAAGGACTTATTCTTGTATATCATCAGCAGATTATTCCTGAAATTGAGATAGGTCTTGCGTGGATTATCATAATGCAGCGAACCTCCGCCTACATGATATATAGTACTATCGGTGACGCATGCTAATTTCCATCCTTTATTACGCATTCGCCAGCAAAGGTCTATCTCTTCCATATGTGCAAAGAAACTTGCATCTAACCCTCCTAATTCCTTATATACACTCGTGCGCACGCACATGCATGCACCGGAAGTCCATTCTATATTGTCTAGGATAGCATCGTATTGACCTTTATCTTCTTCAGTCTTACCCAATCGTCTTCCACGGCAATATGGATAACCTAATATGTTGAGATAACCCCCAGCGGCGCCAGCGTGCTCGAAATAGTTGCGTTTGTGCCAACTATGTATCTTCGGTTGCACAGCGCCTATCGTAGGATGAGCATCCATATAGTTTAATAGGGGCTGTAACCATCCTTCAGGAACTTCAACATCCGAGTTGAGGAGCACTACATATTCGCTATCTATTTGCTCTATGGCTTTGTTATATCCTTCTGCAAACCCATAGTTCTTATCTAAAATGATGGTTCGTACCGATGCAAACTCATTGGCTAATACGCTCAAACTACCATCTGTACTGCCGTTATCTGCCACGATAATCTCGCACTCGGGTAGAGTGGTATTGGTTATCACTGACGGCAAAAATTGGCGTAGCATATTTGCGCCATTCCAATTTAATATGATAATACTACATTTCATATAGATTTCCTTGTTCCTTATTCCTTGCTCCTTGTTCCTTAGTCCTTTTTACAGTATTTAAACCTATTATGTGTCCATAGCCACAGAGCAGGTTGGTCGTAGATATTTGCTTCCAATGAGCGTGCGTATGCGGCTGTGATCTCTCTGTCTTGTGTCTGTGTCGGACTATCGCTTAGTATATGGAATACACACCGATAATAACCTCTGCGTGTGCGTGTGATATGCGCATAGAATACAGGGTAGTTGAATTTCTTACCCAATACTTCTCCTCCCTCCAAAAAACCAACCGTTTGTCCCATGAATGGTACCCATGTTTTGGTTATTTCAGGGCGTGTTTTTTGGTCGCTGAGTAGTCCCACTGTAATAGGTTTTTTCTCGGCTCTATAGCGTACCATCTCGCGTAAAATGCGTCGTTTCTCTATACAGACACCTCCGTTTTTAGCACGAATGGCGAGCATTAGTTGGTCCATTCGTTGGCTTTTTAATGTACGATATACATTAACCTCAGTAATGCCACTATTCAACCATTGCTGTATGCTCGCCATCCATTCCCAATTGCCCATGTGTGCGAGCATGAAAATACCACCGCCTGCTTGCTCTACCAATCGATTGACCTCTTCTGTATTCTCAAATACAACGCGTTCGCGCATCTCAGCCTCGCTGCAATGATAACCGTATATGATTTCTACAATAGTATTGCAAAACTGATGGTAGAAATCGCGTGCGATACGATTTCGCTCTAATGGCGTATGCTGCGGAAAAGCAATCAGTAGATTTTTATCAACCACTTTGCGTCTATACCTCACCACATAGTATATCAGTGGATAGAGCATCCAATCTGCCACCCAATATAGCACTCGTATTGGAAGGCGAGATAATATGGATATAAGTGATTGTAACATCTACGGCTTGAGGTATTACCAAGTGAGTAGGATAGTGATGAGAATAAGCGCCATAGGAGCCGCTAATAAGATAGAGTCAAAGCGGTCTAATACACCGCCGTGGCCAGGCAGGAAGCGACCAGAGTCCTTCACACCTATGGTGCGTTTCATCAAACTCTCTACCAGATCGCCAATTGTACCAAATACCGATACAACAAGTGCGAATATTGCGCCTATTACATACACATTCATCTTCTCGGCGAGCAAATCAAACCAACCCAAATGGGCTAATAAAATCCCTGCACCAATAGAGAGCACAATACCGCCTATAAGGCCCTCCCAACTCTTCTTGGGACTCACGCGTGGAAACATCTTGTGATTGCCACCAGGCAACTTAGCAGTCAACGAACCCACAAGATAAGCGCCCGTATCATTGAGCCATATGAGCACAAAGATAGCTAAAATCAACCATTTGTCAATAGCAAAGAGCATGCACATACTGGCAAATGGCAACGCAATCATGATATGAGACATAAGCAGATGCCCCCATATAACGAATGGATTATTCTTCGTGTCCCATAGCTCTGCTATCAGTATGGCGATGATCATTAACGCATAGCAAATACCGCTAATCAACGCAATGTGTTTACCCGATGCGCCTTGCAGCATGAAATAACATGCTAAACAAGGCAGTACTGCGCTTGCCTCGCTTATTCTATTTAGTAAATTGGAATGAGTGTATTGCAGATAGTTGTATTCCTTTATTGCTAATCCTGCTAATAGAGCAATGATGCCTACAAAAATAGTAGAACCATATAGAATACTTCCTACGATAACACCCACATAAACAGCGCCACTAAGCGTTCTTTTAAAGAATTCATTCATTTTGTTTCAAAATTTTTTGCAAAATTACAAAAAAAATACTACCTTTGCAAATAATTTTTAATTTTTATGGAAAATAATACGATTGAACTATCCTTAATGGAGCCAGAAGAACGCGAATTGGTCGCATTTATCTACAATGCTATTCCTGCTGAGGACCGTGGTGAACTGAGTGCTGATGATATATTGTTAGTGCTTGATTTGATGGACGATTATCTCGAGGAGAAAGGTCTTTTGGTGGAGGATGCCAAGACAGGCGAAATGGTGTATTTAGATGGTGAAGTGGATGAAACGGAGCAACTCAACTATTTATTAGCTGCTTGCGCGGAGGAGAATAGAACCATCTCTTCTGTACAAATCCAGCTTATCCAAGATGCTGAATTGCAGTACGGTATATCCAAAGGATATTACGAGGAGTAAGATACACTGAGGTTGGATGAGTAAAATAGCGACGATAGGTTTTTTTGATGGTGTCCACAAGGGGCATCAGTTTCTATTTGCACAACTATGCAGCATAGCGGAGCAGGAAGGACTGCAACCGCTTATTGTTACTTTCGACCAACACCCACGCGCAGTACTTCAAAACGATTATATACCCCAATTAATCACTTCCTTAGAGGAGAGAAAAGCACTCTTGCAGCAATATGCAGAGGTGCTTGTGTTGCCTTTTGAGCAAATCCAATCACTCACGGCACAGCAGTTTATGTCTTTTCTTAAGGATGAATATGATGTGCAGAAAATAGTAATGGGGTATGACCATCGTTTTGGATCAGATAAATTAAATCAAATACAAGATTATCGTCTTGTGGCTCAATCTATTGGGGTTGAGATTATTAAACAAGGCGAGTATATAGATGGTGAGTGGCATGTGTCGTCCACCGAGATTAGACAAGCACTCCTAAATGGCAATGTGGTTGTGGCCAATGAGTTATTAGGTAGAAACTATACGCTTAATGGAGTAGTGGTGAGAGGGAAAGGGATAGGACATACCATCGGGTTTCCTACTGCGAATATTCAACCAGAAACGCCCGAGAAAATTATTCCTAAATCAGGGGTGTATGCTGTGCAAGCACGCACGAACACTTCTTCATGGATGCCCGCTATACTCAATATAGGTACTAACCCCACCGTTGGAAATAATGAACAAACAATTGAGTTGCATATTCCTCATTTTGATGAGAATTTATATGGGCAACAGATATTTGTGAAATTCGCACGATATATTCGCGAAGAGAGGAGGTTTGTAAATATAAGTGTTCTTCGCGAGCAAATAGAAAAGGATATTTCTTCTCTATAGAATGCTATTCATCTTAACGGTGCATGTTAGCATAAAATAGGTAGGGAGTGTATTGTATTTAGAATAGGAAATGGAATTATCATTCACTACTTGCACAATATTCTTTTTCTGATGCAAAATATCGTATGCTTTGAGCGAAAGGGTGGTATTACTCCATGTTTTTTCGATAGATGCGTTAAGCAATAATTCATTCACATTACTTAGTAGATATCCATAGCGGGCTGTATAACCGCAGTCGGCGTATATATTCCATGCTTTGGGCAAGTGAATAGCGATATCCCCCGTTACGCCCCAATCAAAGACATGACTATTACTCTTATTCGATAAGCTATTATTGGTATAACTATATACTACATTTCCGCGCACGCCTATATCTATAATCTCATGGGTAAAGCGCAATGTGAGGTCCTCCGATGCGCGTAAGTTACCCGTCATGGAGGGTGTGCCTAATACCAAGCAACGATCACTAATCATTTGTTCTATTTCAGTAGCCGAGTGTCCACGGTGTATATACGCCACACGCTGGTTGTAGGAAAGGGTAGTGCGAGTATTGAGTTGGAATGCCTTATTGCAAAAGGGTGTGTTATACATCAAATCACCGCTTATATTCCATGGAGTGGTGTGTGCATTAACGGTCTGCTGATAGCGTTTACCTGTCTCGTCATAAATAGAGTTATTCACCAGCGCATTTTGTGTCACGCTACCGCGTATTCCTGCCATTATACTCGAGAAACGATCTTGATTAAACTTGCTATACATAAACTGCAAGTTGTGGGCAAAAGAGGGTTTTAGACCTAAATTTCCCACCGTCTCGTTCATCGCATTAGAATTATTTCTCACGGGTTCCATCTGTGTAAGACTTGGTTGTTGCGTCTTGCCTTGATACCTGATTCGTGCGAACTGCTTCTTTCCGAATTTATATTTAAAATTAACTCGCGGAGCGAAATTGAGACTATATACAGTTGTGTCGCGCACTAATAATCCGCCGTAAGCAGTGCAACTATGTGTTTGTGTAGCTATACCACGCACACCTACTGTTAAATCAATGAGTTGGCTTTTCCAACGGTAGTTAATATCTAATTGCTCCGTATAGTAGTTATTCTCCAATGCATTCGAATAGATAGAGTCGTACGCGTACGCATTTGTAAGCGAATCCTTTGAGAATTGGTCTTTATTGCTCTTTCGGTTGTTACCACTCATTTCTGCTACAAGTTCCAATAAATGATTATTCGCATAAATAGGCTCTACATAAGATACGCGTAAAGAATATTTATGATTATAATTAGTAGAGAATGTGTGCTGATCTACGCTGTTTATTCCGGTAGCATGCGTTTCGTTGTATCCTTGTGTATTAGCATAATTATAATTTCCCCGAATGGTTAGTGAGCGTCCTGGGCGACTAAACTTATGGTTGTATGTGGCCTTTATACCAGCATTCATCGTGCGACTGGAGTCTAAGCGTACTTGTGTACCCTCGTTAAGAAGCGTACTGTCTTCCCAATAGGTGTAATCTTGTTCGCCAATAGATGACTTACTGGTGTAGGACAAAGAGGGCTGAATGAGTATTTTATTTAAGGAGTCAATATTGTATTCCAATTCAAAGCGTGTATTCACATCCCATGCATTGGTTTGTTTAGAAGAGGTGTTATAACTCTTATATTGCGTGCTATCTCCCACAAACTCAGTCTTATCTTGCTCCGTTTGCGTGTCGTTATGTGTATGATTAACCGCCACATCCCCTCCGAAAAGCATATTGGTTTTATTATCTTTAGGATTGATGAACTTGTTCAAATCAATATTGGTGTTCACGCCCAATGACTCAGACCATGTAATACCCGAATTGGCGTTTGAACCAAACGACTGGCGTCCACGCCCCATACGCACTTCATTGGTGTTATTGGCACCAGCGATAATCGTTGTCTGATTTTCTCCTAAGAGTATATTGGTAAATAGATTGACATTATAGCGAAAATCATCTTGAAAAAAATGTTTGGCTCGCGCGTTAGCGTCTATTCCATAGGCTTTATTGCCGTAATCGAACCATCCCCCATTAGCAGTTACCATATCTGCACCTAATGCGCCCGTATAATTACCAGATATACCCTTCTTGCGGTCCTTCTTGAGCGTTAGATTGATAATATGCTCCCCTTCGTCATCATCAAATCCTGTCATCTTTGCAAACTCAGACTTCTCATCTATTACTTGCACTTTCTCTATCATCTCTGCAGGAATATTCTTGGTGGCTGATTGCACATCATCGCCAAAGAATTTCTTTCCATCAATACGCACAGCTTTGATTGTCTCGCCATTAACCGTCACATTACCATCTTTATCCACTGTCACGCCATTCATCTTCTTGAGCAAGTCTTCCACCATTGCATTCTCTCCCACTTGGTACGCGGCGGTGTTGTATTCAATAGTGTCTCCTTTTACTGTCATTTCTGCTGCATGCCCTGTTACACGCACTTCGGATAATGCTTGCACATCTTCTTGCAAACGAATAGCTTTTATTGAAATATTGCTGCCATTTATGCGAACAGGTGTTTTCTGTTCTTTATAACCTATATTCGATACTAATATAAAATAATCTCCATTGGCTATATTGCGAAGAATAAAACGACCTTCAGCACCAGTCTGACATCCCTCTACGAATAATGTGTCAGTAGTGCTAACACGATATAGACGCACCGTACTCATCTCAATAGCGGATGAGGTATTGGCATCTAATACACTACCTTCAATCGTGTATTGTGCATGTACGGATAAAATACCGAGGAATAAAATGAGAAATGACAAATAAACTCTATGCATACCGTAAATAAATGCTATCTTATATATATGTATGCAAGAATGATGCCAAAATCAATGTTGATAGCATCCCGCATCGGGACTTACATACGAGCGACTATTACCTTCTCGGTCGTTAGGATAGGGCTCTGCAATCAAACGATCGCCTATTCCTATAGCTGGACTAATCGAGTCTAAATGGAAATCGTAATAGTGGTATTCTTTGTATTTATAATATGTATTGATAAATACTGAACTGGTGTCAGAAGCATTGCGGTATGCGTTATTTGAGGCATGCGGCATGATAAGTGTATCTGTTTGCAAGTAATTTCCAATAAAACTACCTGGATAATAGCGGTCAAAAGGTGTTGCTACCACCAATTGGTTAGGCAGATATCCCGTAATAATACTATTATAGAACGAAGTGATTGTTTGTGGTTCGTTTTTCTGTAGGTTGTCGATAAAGACTGCCGCCGCGTCCTCTTTAGCTGTGGATTGAATGCGTATATTGGTATAGCCAAAATAAGAAGCAATAGTGGAGTGAATAAAATCATGCGTACCGCCAGAGCAATACACGCAATAAGATGCGCAATTACTAATCTCGCTATTAATCACCTGCGCATTAGTATTGAGCAGTACTAAGCCATACATAGCGTGATTATGAATACGGCATCCATCCATGCGTAGAGTAGGCATATTGTTATTATTGATACCCATACAATAGAGTCCCACATTGCCTGATAAGATATCCACATAATGCAATTCATAGTTATTATCTCGCTCTGCTTGTAGGTATATGCCATTCCAACTACCACTCGCATATAGATACGGCACGCTATCAAATAGTTGGTCTAATCGGTCGCCTCTAATCAGAATAGGCGCATCTAATCGTCCGTTGCATATCATATCGCCCAAACCATAAATACACGCCCCATTATGCATGTAAATAGTAGTTCCAGCGTCCATTAATATATCGCCATTCACCACTAATGTATCGAATAGGAGGTACGGTTTGGTGGCGGTGAAATGGTAAGTGGCCATATTCGTGCGTCCGCAACCTTTGTGTCCGATACGAACCACTTCTTGTGCATGTGCCTCTAACTGAATGGATTGTGTCTTGCCATTCTGTAAATGAAAATGCAATCGATCGGTAATAAAGAGTGGGGCATCTTGGCGTGTGGAGTCTATCTTGACACGAACGAAAACAAACATACTATCCTGGCCATTTATCTGGATAGACTGTAGGCGGTCCAAGTCTTGCTCTCCATCTACATTGATACGGAAAAAATCGCCTTCTTCTTGCCATATGCGGTCAATAACCATGGCGCGGGAGTTGGTATTATATACCATCAGTGTGTATGTGGCACTACCTTGCTCTGTGAATATCGTGTCTAAGTAGAGCGTATCGTGTGAGAAAGAGAGCTGTAATGTAGGATCATCACTCACATGATACACATCACAACTAATCAATAGCACCAAGCACGATAATATAGGTAGTAACTTACGCATCGTTTATTCAAAATTAAAAGTGAGGCACACGCAATGATTAGTCAATCGTGAGATTGCATTCGTGTAGAATGCATCCTGTGGAGCCAATTCCATGCGTCCCTCTGCTGGGTGTAACTGATTGGCAAAACCAATACGGTAGGTTATCTCTGGGCAGAATTTGAACCATTGGAAATAGAGGTCACATCCAAATCCTACCTCACAGAAATAGTCCATTAAGTTCATCAATACAGGTTTTTCTCTATCTCTACTCACATTAAAACTCACACCGCCTCCAGCAATCACATAGGGGCGATAGTTACCTTCTCTTGCAGCAGACCATTTGAGGTAGAGTGGTAGGTAAACAGGCATCGCCAGCACATCTACTTTCTCTCCCGTTCGACCTGGCGTACCTTCTACAGGGCGTCCGCTCTCTGTCTTATAACTCAAGGTGCGGCTGGTGAACTGCATACCTGGACAGAAACGCAGATTAAGGTATTGGCAGAGCCGTATATCGCTGATAAAACCTACATTAAATCCAGGTAGGATAGAACTAACGCGTGCGTGGTAAATCTCTGTTTGACCTGTGATAGGATTCACTATAGGTAACTCTGAGTCTGTTACGCCATAGCTAGAAAAGTTCAAACCCAACTGAAAACCGAAGTGGATGAGTTTGTCATCCACATAAGGCCTATTCATCGCTTCCTGCGCCCTAATGCCAACGGATAGGGCGCAAAGGGCAAGGATTAATATGTATTTGTTAGTACGCAATTGCAATTATATATTAAGATTAATATTCACTCATTGTATTTCCGCTATCATCGCCCATATCTTCGTTACCTCCTGATGGCATATTCATATTATTTCTGCGTTGCGATTGGGTGTTTCCAAAACTATAGGTTAGTGTTAGCGAAACAGAGCGCGAATGCCATCTATTCTCGGAGAATTGCCAGAACTCATCTCCCCAAGTGGTGTTTCTTCTTGCGCGGCTATCCAATAGGTCTCGCACATTGAGCGCGAGCGCCAATTTTTTATTAAGGAAGGTGTGGCGCAAACCTATATCGATGGAGTAACTATGACTTGTCATACCTTGTGCCACCAAGCGTGGACTGCGATAACGACCAGAGATCTGTCCTGAGAAGTTCTTGGTAAATAAGAACTGCGCATTGATACGCACCGAGGCAGCGAAGATATTCTGCTTATCTAAATGTACAGGTATCATGGCGCCATGATGCACAATAGTGTCGTGTATCGCTGCTATATTATTCCAATAGAAATTGGCGCTTGTGGTCAATTGCAGCAGTTCTCCAAAAAGACGATTCTTAGCCACAATCTCCACACCTAAGTCTTGGCGTTTGGATACATTGAGGTATGTGTTCTTCATCACATCCCCATCCATGTATTTGATATTTTGCACCACGCCATCTCTGTAGCGCCAGAATACACCAGCGCTCAAAGTGTGTCGCTCCCATGTCTTGAGGTAGTTCAATTCCAAATTGCTCGAATAAGCGGGTAGGAGGTCTACATTACCATAACTGATGTTTGTGCTATCAGAGAAGTCGATACGCGGATTGATTTGGTTTCCCCACGGACGATTGATACGGCGGGTGTAATTGAGTTGTAATTCATGTCCATTGCCGAAATCGTAACTGATATACGCGCTTGGGAATAATTGGAAGTACGCTGTGTCTTGCTTAGATGGATTGGCTGCGTAGGAGTCTTGCACAGTACCATTATTGTCTTTGTAATAGGACTCTAAATGGCGCATGTAGTATTCACCGCGCAAACCCACTTGGATGGATAATTTATCCCAGAAGCGATTACCATAGGTAACATAAAGCGCATGGTTTTGCACTAAATTATCAAACTGTGCGTAGTATGGGTATAATTCCGTTTGGGCGTCAGCAAACATATTATATGCCACCGAGTTATTCGTTCCCCATGTGCGCGTGTAGTTGTAGCCAGCCTCCAAGCGGCTTTGTTGGGTAGGTTTCCACTCGTAGTCTGCTTTGATTTCTATATGCTGGTTGTGGCTATAGTTGTTTTGCTGCTGATGTGTGGTGTCCCGTCCTTCTTCTGTTTGGATGTAATCTTGTTCTTGATTCCATTGGAAATTATTATACATCGCACTCACAATCAGTTGATGCATATCGTATTTGAGTGTGTAGTCGAGTGTCACATTTCCTCCTGGATGCCATCCTCTACCGCTTTGTTCGCGTGTGTAAGCGCGGTTGTTAAGCGGATTGATCCAATCGGTAAAAGTGTATGTGCGTGTGTAGGTGTCTTTCGATCCCATCACATTCGGGTCACTAATCATTCCAAATCCGTTCACTCCGATAGTTGAATGTTGACTGAGGCGGAAATTGAGTCCTGCTCTGGCGAACATACCTCCTCCCGTGCGTGTCTGTTGTCCATCTTGTAGCAGATGACTCTCAATGAGGGTGGAGTCGAGTTCTTGACTGCCCATACCAGATAAGTTGTATCGGTTGGTCACACTACCGCCATTGCTCATGCGATAGCGATAACCCACATTGAAATAACCATCCACAGGTCCGGCATTGAAATTGATATTAAATCCCACATTTCCGCCAGGAGGTATATTCCATGGCGCAGCAAGTGAGTAGTCTAATCCCGCTTGTACCGAACCGTAATAACCAGCTTTGCGATCTTCTTTCATCACAAGGTTGATGATACCCGCCGAACCTTCAGGTGAGAATTTAGCAGAAGGGTTGGTGATCACTTCTATCTTGTCGATAGAACCGGCAGGCATTTGTTGGAGTACTTGTCCGCGGTTGTCTGCGTTCAGTCCCGCAGGTTTACCATTAATCCAAATCTCCACATCTTCAGAGTTGCGTAGTGAGATGGTACCTTGTTGGTCCACTTCTACGGAAGGTATATTCTCCAATACATCGGTCACGCTGGCTCCGGCAGACGCGATATCTTGGTTGACGGTAAATACTTTTCGGTCTAATTCGAAGCGCATGGAGCTATGTTGTGCCACCACTTCCACTTCCTCCAAGGTTTGAGTATCTTCTTTGAGCAGAATGCGCCCTAATGTTACCTCTTTGTCATTCACTTGGATAGTGATACGCTCTTCGGTATAACCCATAAAACTGACTATAATCTCATAGGCTCCTTGTGATAACTCAATAGAGAAATGCCCCGTAGCGTCAGTTACGGTACCGCCTACAGGAACGGTCTGTCCTGGTTGTAGGACAGTAACATTCGCATAGTCAATAGGTTGCCGTGTGGTATTATCCACTACGCGACCTGTTACTTCTTGTCCTGCCCATATTAAGACGGACCAAAGTAGAAAAACGATTAGATTACTTATTCTTTTCATTGATTATCCATTCTACGCCTTTTGCGTAGCATTCTGTTCCTATTCCTATTATACTATGCGCGCACACGCCCGTGAGGAGACTCGTTTGTCTGAACGCTTCTCGCTTGTATATATCTGTGATATGTACTTCTACCACAGGTATGTCGCTATCTTCTATTGCGTCGCGTAAGGCCACGCTGGTATGTGTGTATCCGCCCGCATTGAGCACAATGCCATCCACCTCCAATTCTTGTATCCAATCGATCAGGTCTCCCTCATGGTTGGATTGCTTGCAAGTGAGCATCACATCGGGGTATCTACGCTGTACATCAAGCAAAATTTGTGCCAAACTCTGTGTTCCATAGAGCTCTTTTTTGCGCATTCCTAACTTATTTAGGTTCGGTCCATTGAGTATAGCTATCTTCATAATACCCTGAATATCAAAAAACTAAAATCTAAATTCTAAAATCTCACCTCACTCCGTTAACCACCAATAAGAATTCCTCATTATCTTCTGTACGCTCCATGTAGGATTTGAGTTTCTCCATAGCCTCTTGTCCATTCATGTCGGTCAGTTCTTTGCGTATCTGCCACATGCGTGTGAGTGTATCTGGCAGTAATAAGAGGTCATCACGGCGTGTGCTGGAGGCAGGGATATCCACTGCAGGGAAGATGCGTCTATTGGCCAATCTGCGGTCTAACTGCAATTCCATATTACCAGTACCTTTGAATTCCTCGAAAATGAGGTCATCCATCTTGCTTCCTGTTTCGGTCAAGGCTGTTGCGATGATGGTGAGTGAACCGCCGTTCTCTATGTTACGCGCAGCACCGAAGAAGCGCTTTGGTTTGTGTAGCGCTTGTGCTTCCACACCACCGGATAGCACTTTACCGCTGGATGGAGCCACGGTGTTGTATGCGCGAGCAAGGCGTGTGATAGAGTCGAGTAGAATAACTACATCATGTCCGCTCTCCACCAATCGTTTCGCTTTCTCGTGTACTATATTAGCCACTTTTACATGGTTATCTGCGGGTTCGTCAAAGGTAGAAGCAATCACTTCTGCGTTTACGGAGCGCGCCATGTCTGTCACCTCTTCAGGACGCTCGTCGATAAGAAGGATAATCATATATACCTCAGGGTTGTTGGCCACAATAGCGTTTGCCAATTCCTTGAGCAACACCGTCTTACCTGTCTTGGGTTGTGCTACGATCAGTCCGCGCTGTCCCTTACCTATTGGTGCAAATAAATCAATAATTCGCACGCTCAGTGGGTCGTGCTTACCCGTGCATAGTTTGAATTTCTCATCAGGGAAGAGTGGGGTAAGGTTCTCAAATGCGGTGCGTTGCTTAGCCAACTCAGGTGCAAGTCCGTTGATGCGGATTACCTTGTCCATTGGGAAGAACTTGTCTGGCTGTGGGTTTACGCGTATAGAGCACTCGATGGTATCTCCTGGTTTGAGTCCATATTGGCGTACTTGCTCTTTGCTCACATAGATATCGTCTGGGCTTGGCAAGTAGTTGTAATCTGCAGAGCGTAAGAATCCGTATCCATCAGGCGCGCACTCAAGTGTACCCATTGCGATGACATTCTCTCCCAATGAAGGCAACTTAAATTCCGCCTTTTGGCTTTCCTCTTTCACCTCTCCACTTTCCACTTTCGCCTCTTGGCTCTCCGCCTCTTGACTTTCCACTTTCATCTCTTGGCTTTCCACTTTCTTCTTTCTACCTCTTTTCTTCTTCTCCACCTTCACCTCTTGACTTTCCACTTTCACCTCTTGACTCTCTACTTTCGCCTCTAGACTTTCCACTTTCACCTCTTGACTTTCCACTTCTTCTCGCCTGCGGAGGCTCTCCGCCTCTTGGCTTTCAGGGAGTGGTTGGGGGTGGACTTTTTCTTCTACCTTTCCTTCAAGGAGTGGTTGTGGGTGGACTTTTCCTCCTTTAACATTGATGACCGTTTTGTTAGGTTTGTGGTTATTAGCTTTGAGTTGTTCTTGCATTTCGGCCATTTGTTCTTTCTCTGTACCTACGGTAGCGAGCACTTGTTCTCCTTTGAGGTTGCTGGTGTTGATTTTAGTAGCAGCTCTTCTCACTCCTCTTGCTCTTTCTCTTTTGGTAGGTAGTCCAGCGGCGATGCGTTCATCCTCTTTGGCTTGTGTGATAGCAGCTCTTTTGTCTGCTTGTGCATCTAAGATGGCATAACTAATCTCGCGTAGTGATTGGCTGCGTTTAGGACTAAGTCCCATGTTTACAGCAATCTCACGCACTTCGTCGAGCGTCATACGCTCGAGTTTTTGTAAATCGTATTGCATAAAAAATAATGTATGTTACTTGGAAATATTCTTTGGGATACAGATTTTCCCAAAATCGGCTGCAAAGATACAACAAATTTTGCACATACGCAAATAAATGGGTGTTTTTTTTGCCAAATAGAATAAAATTCTATGTTTTGTGGGCGGCGATATGCCGCATATGCTTGCATAAATGCGGTATATATACGAACACTAAACGGAGTACATAGTACAGGCAAAAAGACACCCATCCTTTGCGTATGCACCGCAGAATGCGAATGTATTTTCGAGGTGGGACGGAATAGCCGTGTCGGTGCCCTCGAAGTACCACCGCACAGACTTAACTATAGCACAAAACCGACCATACAACGAAAGGAGCCGCGATAGCGACTCCCTTCTTTAGTAGTTAGTACTTCGCCTTATAGCCTTATCTCACCATCTGTGCAATGGATCACTTGGATTTTGGAGCCGTCTGTCCAATTCTTTTCAAACTTTATTTTATTCCATTGCTCTTTTGTTCCTGTGTATTTCACAGAGGTTAAAGATGAGCAACCTTTGAAAGCCATATATCCAATACTTTTCACGCTGTTAGGGATGGTGATAGAGGTTAAAGAAGAGCAACATACGAAAGCAGCATATCCAATACTTGTCACGCTGTTAGGAATGGTGATAGAGGTTAAAAAAGAGCAACCATAGAAAGTATAATTTTCAATACTCGTTACGCTATTAGGGATAGTAATAGAGGTTAAAGAAGAGCAATCAGCGAAAGCACCCCACCCAATACTTGTCACGCTATTACCAATAGTGACAGAGGTTAAAGAAGAGCAACCTTCAAAAGCCCAATCTCCAATACTTGTCACGCTATTAGGGATAGTGACCGAGGTTAAAGAAGAACATCTATAGAAAGCATACCGTCCAATACTTGTCACGCTATTAGGGATAGTGACCGAGGTTAAAGATGTGCAATTAAAGAAAGCCTTATCTCCAATACTTGTCATGCTATTAGGGATAGTGACAGAGGTTAAAGAAGAGCAACCATCAAAAGCCTGTTCTCCAATACTTGTCACGCTATTAGGGATAGTAATAGAGGTTAAAGATGAGCAACCATAGAAAGCATACCATCCAATACTTGTCACGCTATTAGGGATGGTGATAGAGGTTAAAGAAGAGCAACCTAAGAAAGCCTTATATCCAATACTTGTTACGCGATAAGTGGTGCCCTGATAGGTGATAGTGGGCAATAGATTGACTGAAGAAACAGACTTATCTGCTTTAATCAATTCAATTTCCGTGGGTGAAGTGATTTCAAAAGTGTATTTACCAATAGTAAACTTCTCGCCAGCCATAATAAGGATGGTTGACAGAACCATGTATAATGTAAATAATACACGCTTCATAATTTTGTTATTTAAATATTTACGACTGCAAAGATAGTAAATTATTTTGAAAGCACCAAATTTGTAAAGTGAATTTTGCGGAAAAATAGCAAAACGGCAAAAAAACACCAAACAATCTACCAAGCATAAGTATTAAATTCAGAACTGTAATTCATTTTTTTTATCTATATTACTCTCGCATAGCATATATGCATTGCATGTATGCATGTCATGCCATTTTTTTACAAAAATTATACCACACGCAAACAATCATGACAATTTCTTCCCTAAAAAAGTCTTTTTTTATTATAAGGCGAAATAAGCCTATTATGCCAGCATAAATGCGGCATATAGAACTCATTTCTTACAATTTTTGCTGATAAAAAGTATATATACTAAGTATATATAGTATAAAGTATAAAAATGTACTTTTAGGCGTATTATCTTATGGTTATCCTATGGGTATGTTATGGTTATCCTATGGCATTAACAACTAATTACCATACAATACTCACCAGTGGTGACCACTGATAACTGAAAACTAACTGCTTCCATTCAGCAGACTATCCCGACGGTGAACCGACGGTCAACCGACGGTCAAGGCAAGGATGGCTATAAGAAAAGTATAGGAAAATAAAATGAGTAAACCTAAAAAGGTTGCTTTTTAGAAATCTTCTGCAAAGATACAACAAACTTTGCACATACGCAAGAAATCACGACATATTTCTTCAAAAAAAAAGAATTTCTTTTTTATTATAAGGCAAAATAAGCCTATTATGCGCGCATTTTTGCAATAATTTGCTTAAAATCTTGCGTATTTGCAGTTTTTGTAGTATCTTTGCAGCGTAATTCAAATTGAATGCAGTTTTAGATTTTAGATTTATGAAAAGTTTTTCATTTTTGACTATTCTATGCAAATCATGCGTAGCTTTAGTATGTATCTGTGTTGTAAGTGTGCAAGCATATGCTTTGCAACCTACTAAAACAGTTTATCTCTATCCAGAAGGAGCAAAAGAATCCAATGGATATACTGCACAAGATGAATACTATGTGCCTGAACGAGGCGCGCTATATCGTACCTCTGAACCACGAATGGATATCTACATGCCCGCGCATAATAAAAGCAAAGAAGGAGTTACAGCACTACTATCTTGTCCTGGAGGTGGATACAGCTATACATCAATAGTAAATGAAGGACTGAATGTAGCGAAATACTTTGTACCACGCGGTTATGCTGTTGTGGTGCTCAAATATCGCTTGCCTAATGGACATGAGAATATACCACTATCAGATGCCATCCGTGCCATGGAAATACTGCGCGATAGCGCTACTGTATGGGGATTGAATCCACAAAAAATAGGGGTAATAGGTTTTTCTGCTGGAGGACATCTTGCCGCTTCGTTGGTTACTAAATACACTTCGGCGAAAAGTCGCCCCGACTTTGGATTGCTTGTCTATCCTGTAATATCGTTTGATAAGAATGTATATCATGGCGGTTCATGCCGTCAGTTATTAGGAGAAGAACCTACTGCAGAGCAAATAGAGAATTGGTCATTGGATAAGCAAGTGACAGAGACTACACCTCCATGCTGGTTGGTAGCATGTCAAGATGATCCTACTGTGCCGGTTGAGAACTCCATACGATTCTACCAAGCGCTGACGGCAAAAAAGGTGCCGGCTACGATGCTATTAGTACCCACAGGTGGTCACGGTTGGGGCTTTACCAACCATTTTCCAATGAGAGAAGTGATGGAGCAGTCAATGATTAGCTTTATTTGTGGTGAGTAACACGCCTCGCTTTAGCTCTATATAGCATTATCACTACTTGTCTTTTTATATACCTCCTCAGTGTGCTATGTTTATGGTATGCTATATCACTATTGTGCTATTTCATCTAGTTCCCTAGTTTACTAGTTAACTAGTTCACTAGCAATCCTGTAGCGCAGCGTCCTGTAGGGCTCTGTTTTGCCGTTTTTGATTACCTCATATACAAAACACTCACGCGTTTGCGTGTGCGTAGAGCAAGAATATCGTTATAAAGGTCGTTTATTTGCGTTCTAAGCGCATGGCGATTTCCTACCGACACCCCGTCGGTGGAAGAAGAAAAATGCGAAAAAACGCAAATAATGCGCCAAAAACTTGCATATATGCAATATTTTTTGTACCTTTGCAGCCGCAAAGCGGCTATTTGGATTAGCAAAATAATTGAAACAACAAATATACATTACAATGGAAGAAAACGAAAATTTGATTGAGAACGATCGCATTATCCCTGTGAAGATTGAGGAGGAAATGAAAAACTCCTACATTGACTATTCAATGAGTGTGATCGTGAGTCGCGCCTTGCCAGATGTGCGCGATGGATTCAAGCCGGTACATCGCCGTGTGCTCTTCGGTATGAACGAATTGGGTAACACAAGCGATAAGCCTACTAAGAAAAGTGCCCGTATCGTCGGTGAAGTAATGGGTAAGTACCACCCACACGGCGATAGCAGTATTTATGGTACACTCGTGCGTATGGCACAGCCATGGGCAATGCGTTATTGCTTGGTAGATGGTCAAGGTAACTTCGGTTCTGTGGATGGTGACGGTGCAGCGGCTATGCGTTATACCGAGGCACGCTTGTCCAAGTTGGCAGAGGAGATGCTACGCGATATCGAAAAGAAAACAGTAGATATGCAGCCTAACTTTGATGACTCATTGGATGAGCCAACTGTATTACCATGCCGCTTCCCGAACTTATTAGTTAATGGCGCGAGTGGTATCGCAGTAGGTATGGCCACCAATATGCCTACCCATAACTTAGGCGAAGTGATCGATGGTTGCTGCGCGTATATCAATAATATTAAGGCACGCTTGCACGATGAGTTCTGCCCAGAGATAACGGTGGAGGACTTGATGGAGTATGTAAAAGCTCCTGATTTCCCTACAGGCGGTACTATCTACGGTTATCAAGGCGTACGCGATGCTTTTGAGACAGGTAGAGGAAGTGTAGTGATTCGCAGTAATGCCGATATCGAAACAGATAATAACGGCCGTGAGCATATTGTCATCACCGAATTGCCATATGGCGTGGTGAAGTCAGAACTCGTGAAGAAAATTGCTGAATTAGTAAGCGATAAGAAGATTGAAGGTATTTCTGATATCGCAGACCACTCTAAGAAAGATATCCGTATCGTAGTGGAAGTGAAGCGCGATGCAAACGCACAAGTGGTGCTCAATAAGTTATACAAGTTCACCGCTCTACAATCAAGCTTCGCTGTGAATAATATTGCGCTCGTAAAAGGTCGCCCAATGTTGCTCAACCTTAAGCAGCTCATCGGTTATTTCATCGAGCACCGTATGGATGTAGTGACACGCCGCACACAATATGAGCTGAAGAAAGCAGAGGAGAAAGCACATATCTTAGAGGGATTAATCATCGCCGTAGATAATATTGACGAAGTGGTGCGTATCATCCGCGCAAGTCGCACTCCTGCAGACGCGCAAGCGAACCTCGAAGCACGCTTTGAGCTCGATAACTTGCAATCAAAGGCTATCGTAGATATGCGTCTGGCTGCGCTCACAGGTTTGCGTATTGACGAACTCAAACGCGAGTACGAGGAATTGCAAAAACTGATTGCACACCTCAATGAATTGCTCGTTAACGAAGAGATGCGCTATGATGTGATCAATGAAGAGTTGGTAGAAGTGAAGGAGAAATACGCAGACGAGCGCCGCACAAAAATCGTCAAGATGGCTACAGAATTCAATCCAGAAGATATGTACGCCGATGACGATATGGTGATTACTATCTCTCATCTCGGATATATCAAGCGTACTCCATTGGCTGACTTCCGCCAGCAAACACGCGGTGGCGTAGGTTCAAAAGCGGGTTCTGCTCGCGACCAGGACTTCATCGAGTATGTTTACCAAGCATCTATGCACTCTACCATGATGTTCTTCACCGAGATGGGACGACTCTATTGGCAGAAAGTATATGATTTGCCAGAGGGTAACAAGCAGTCTAAAGGCCGCGCTATCCAGAATATGATCAACCTCCAAAAGGGCGATAAAGTGCGTACTTGTATCAATGTGAAGGGGCTCAACGATGCGGAATATGTGCAAAACCACTTCCTCATCTTCATCACCAAGAATGGTTTGATGAAAAAGACTACACTCGAGTCTTATAGCCGTCCGCGCGCGAACGGTATCATCGCACTCGGTTTGCGCGAAGGAGACGAATTGATCGAAGTAACACTCACCGATGGACAAAGCGAAATGCTTGTGGCTTCATACAATGGTAAGGTGGTTCGCTTCAACGAGTCTGGCGTTCGTCCAATGGGTCGTAGCGCGAGCGGTGTGAAAGCTATCACACTCGAAAATGATGGCCAGGATCGTGTGATTGGCATGGTTTGTGTAGAGAAACAAACAGACAAGACTATTCTCGTCATCTCTGAGAAAGGATTTGGTAAGCGCACAGCTGTGGACGACGAAGAGGGTAATCCTATCTATCGCGTTACTAATCGCGGCGGTAAGGGTGTGAAGACCATTGAGATAACAGAGAAAACAGGACAGTTAGTGGGTATCGAAGCCGTTACAGATGCAGACGACCTCATGCTCATGACCAAGTCTGGTACTGCTATCCGAATGGCTGTTGACACCATCCGTGAGACAGGACGAGCTGCACAAGGTGTTAAACTCATTGACCTACAAAAGCGCAACGATAGCCTCGTAAGCGGATGTATCGTGCCAAAAGAAGAGAATGAGGAAACAACCAATACAGAAGAAGTAGAAAATAACGAACAAACCAACGAAACACAAGAATAAATTTAATTTATTTGAATTATGAAAAAAACATTGTTCTTTGCAGCATTAGTACTGGTTAGTACTTGCTGTTTCGCACAGAAAAACCCTGCAGTTAAGAATGCAAAGCGCTATATAATGGCTGAAACACCAGACTTCAGCGCTGCGCGTACTGCGATCGAAGAAGCTATCGCTACCGAACCTACAGCAGAAACATATTACTGGGCAGGTATGATCGGTTATCAAGAAGTAACACTTGAGAACTATAACCAAATGCTCGGTAAGGGCGTTAATCAAGCATTGGCTGGACAAGCCGTGATGGAGAGCTACGACTATTGGTTGGAGGCTGACCGATTGGCTATGATTCCTACACTCGATAAGAAGGGTAGAGAAGTAGTGGATACCAAGACGCGCGCAAACATCACCAAGAAAATGCTTGAGTATTACAAGAACCAAGAATTGGTAAAATATGGCATCTATCTCAATGAGCAACGCGATTTTGAGGGAGCATACAAAGCATTCAAGAAGCATATTGAGATACCAGAACTCGATATGATGCAGAATGAGAAAATCCAAAAAGAAATGCCACGCGATAGTATCTATACACAATATAAATACTATGCCGCTATCTTCGCAGTACAAGCGCAGTTGCATGAGCAAGCTATTGCAGTGCTTGAGCAACTCAAAGATGGTGATTATGAGGCTGTTTCTGTCAACCAATTCTTGTATCAAGAGTATGTTGAACTCAAGGATACTGTGAAATTTGTAGCTACATTGCAAGATGCAATCGCACGATTCCCACAAGAATCATGGTTCTTGCAAAATCTTATCAACTACTACATCTTCTCAGGACAAGAGCAAGCAGCTATCGACTACTTAGCACAAGCTATCGAGCGCGAACCAAATGTGGCACAATACCATCATATCAAGGGTAACCTCGATGAGAACCAAGGTAACTACGAAGCTGCGTTAGTGGATTTCGATAACGCACTCAAACTTGACCCAACATTGGCAGACGCCATGGCTGGTAAAGGACGAGTATATTACAATCAAGCTGTTAAACTGAACGAGGCAGCTGCGATGATCTCTGATAATAAGGAGTATAAGAAAGCACTTGAAGAAATGAATGAAGTATTCCGCAAAGCGCTTCCATTCTTCGAGAAAGCACACGAGATGGCTCCTGAAGACAGAAATTATATGCAAATCCTCAAAGGATTATACTATCGATTCAATATGACAGCTGAGTATGACGCTATCAGCGAGAAGTTGAATAACTTATAATGGGACGCATACTCGCAATCGATTACGGTAAAAAGCGAACAGGATTAGCCGTTACGGACCCACTCCGTATAACGGCTAATCCCTTGCTTACTATAGAGACGAAGGAACTTATAAACTGGTTACAAACATACTTCGAAAAGGAGAAAGTAGATATCGTAGTAATAGGGCACCCCACACAGATGAATGGAGAGGAGTCCGAATCGATGAACTATATAAGACCTTTTATAGGCAATTTTAAGAAACAATTTCCTACTATTCCTATCACGATGTATGACGAGCGCTTTACATCTGTACTCGCACATCAAGCTATGATAGCGGGCGGAATGAAAAAAAAAGATAGACAAGATAAAGCTATCGTAGATAAAATAGCCGCTTGCATCATTTTAGAAGGTTACCTCGATAGCCTCCGCTAATCCCCTAATCCCTAATCCCTAATCCCTAATCGTTAAACATTAACTCGTTAACTCGAAAATGATACTTCCTATATATTTATATGGCCAACCTGTTCTTCGTAAGCAGACAGAAGAGATAGAACCATCTCCAGAACTAACAACCTTTATCGCTGATATGTACGAAACGCTCGCACAAGCTGAAGGTTGCGGACTGGCTGCGCCACAGGTGGGCAAACCATGGCGATTATTCATCGTAGATGGTACTGAATTGGCAGAAGATTATCCTGAATGTGAAGGATTTAAGAAGACATTTATCAATCCTGAGATTATAGAAACAAGCGAAGAGACTTGTTCTTATAGCGAGGGATGCCTCTCATTGCCAGGTATTAGCGAGAATGTAGTTAGACCCACTACTATCCGCATACGCTATCAAGATGAGAACTTTGTAGAGCACGAAGAAGAGTATTCTGGTTTTGCTGCGCGTATCCTACAGCATGAATACGACCATTTAGAGGCACATGTCTTCACAGATCGTATCTCACCTATACGCAAGACTTTTGTGCGTAATAAACTCACTGCTATCGCAAAAGGTAAAGTGGGTGCAAGATATAAATACAAGAGACAATAACGCTATCATATGTCCCTGATTACTATAGTATTGATGGCTATTGGTTTGGCAATGGATTGCTTTGCCGTTTCTGTCTGCAAAGGACTGACCTCGCCGCATGGGTATGTGCCTCATTACATCAAACCCATACTAATGGCTATGCTCTTTGGTCTTTTCCATGCAGGAATGCCACTGATAGGCTATTATACGGGTACGCTCTTTGCTTCGTTCTTTGAGCGTTTCGCGCCATGGATAGCACTCATATTGTTAGGTTTTATAGGAGGGAAGATGATATACGATTCCTATCATTCAGAGGATACGGATAAGCATTTAGCTGATTTCTCATTCGCCTCGCTGATATCACTCGCCTTTGCTACCTCAATGGATACATTAGCAACGGGAGTGATTTTTATACCTCATCCTGAGGTACTATGGTGGGCCGCACTCATCATCGCTTGTACTTGTTTCCTTTTCTCGCTCACGGGATTTATCATCGGACATTTGATAGGTACACGCTTCAAGATGAATGTCACCGCTTGGGGCGGAATAATACTGATACTGATAGGTATTAAAATTTGTTTAGAAGGATTATTCGCATAAACTATGTTTATTATACAAGATACATTAGTTAGTCTGGATGTGCTCGAGAAAGAGTTCTGCTGCGATTTGGATAAGTGCTTGGGTTCGTGCTGCATAGAAGGCGACGCGGGTGCGCCACTCACAGCAGAAGAAGAGCAAAAGATACAAACTATCTTACCAACGCTATTGCCCGATATGACCAAAGAGGCCAAGGCCGTTGTGGAAAAGCAAGGTATTGCTTACAACGACCCTTCTGGCGAACGAGTGACCTCTATCGTGAATGATAAAGATTGTGTTTTTGCACGCACAGACCATAAAGGATGGTGCTACTGCCTGATAGAGAAAGCCTATAATGCAGGCAAAATAGATTTCAAAAAACCTATCTCCTGTCATCTCTATCCTATACGATTATCGCAAGTGGGAGAAAGAGTAGGGGTGGAATACCATCGATGGGATATATGTCATTGCGCCAGAGTATTAGGAAAAAAGAATCATCTGCCTCTGTATCAGTTTCTTAAAGAACCACTCATCAGACGATTTGGACAAGAATGGTACGATGAACTGGTATTAACAGCTCAAGAATGGAAAAAACAATGCGAGCAGAAATAATAACCATCGGAGACGAACTGCTTATCGGACAAGTAGTGGATACCAACTCCGCTTGGATGGCACAAATACTCAATGAGAATGGAATAGAAGTACATCAAATCACTTCTATTCACGATGATCGTGAGCATATACTATCAGCTCTTGACGATGCTTTCAGTCGCGCAGATATCATCCTCACCACAGGCGGATTAGGTCCAACCAAAGATGATATCACCAAGCATGTGCTATGCGAGTATTTCGATACACACCTTATAGAAAACGCGTGTGTACGCGCGCATGTAGAGCAGTTATACGCCCATCGTCCTGATGTGCTCAATAAACTGACCGCCACACAATGGTTAGTACCCCAATGCGCACATATCCTAACCAATAGAGTAGGTTCTGCACCTATCATGGTATTGCGCAAAGGAGATAAACAACTCATCTCCATGCCTGGAGTGCCCTACGAGATGAAGATTGCCATGACCGAACAAGTGCTGCCCTATATAGGCACCCAGCAATCATATATCGGTCATCAAACACTCCAAGTATATGGTATTAGCGAGTCCGCTTTGGCTATACAACTCGAGCAATACGAGGCGTCCAAGCCCGATTATATCCATTTGGCCTACTTACCCAAAGACGGCGTTATCCGCTTGCGCTTATCATCCTATGGTCAAGCCACAGAGAGCGAACTCACTCAATGGTTTGAGCAATTACAAACAATAGTGGCTCCTTATCTTATCGCCACCACAGACCTACCTTTGGAATGTGTCTTGGGCGCATTATTGCAGCATCAAAACCAAACTATTGCTACAGCCGAATCCTGCACAGGAGGTAAGTTGGCTGCACTACTAAGCAAGCATTCAGGCAGTTCTGCATTCTATAAAGGTTCCGTCATTTCCTATGCAAATAGCGTCAAAAGAGATATATTTGGCGTGTCAGATGAAATATTAAATACCCACGGCGCTGTTAGCGAAGAGACGGTAGTTGTAATGGCGAATAGCATTCGCAAGCAATTAAGCGCGGATTATGGAATAGCCATTAGTGGTATTGCTGGGCCTACTGGAGGCACTCCAGACAAACCTGTAGGTACCGTATGGATGGCATGGGCTACACCTACACAGACAATAGCCGAATGTGTGCAGTTGGGTAAACTGAGAGAGCAAATCACAGATAGAGCGTGCCAGAAAGCGATGATTAAACTAATACAGTTATTGCGATGAATGAGATACAGCAATTCTTATTTTCTCCATCCATAACCCAGTCCCTTTTGTGGTTGACCATCGTGATGACTATTGGATTATGGTTGAGTGAGCGAGCGAAGATAAAGCATTTTTCGCTCGATGTGACATGGGTGCTTTTTGTGGGCATCGTGATGGCCTCGTGCGGCGTGCGTATTGACCATACAGTAGCGCAGTTTGCTAAGGATTTCGGACTTATCCTATTCGTCTATGCTATTGGATTGCAAGTAGCGCCCTCTTTCTCGCCATTCAAGAAAAGCAGTTTGCAACTTAATGTACTCGCTGCCAGTATCGTTCTATTAGGATGCACATGCGCTATCGCATTGCATTATATCACGGGCATAGATATGTCCACCATGGCGGGCATTCTATCGGGTGCCACCACTTCCACTCCTTCGCTCGCATCCGTGCAGCAAGCCTATTTTGACCTCAAAGGCGTGACTAACCCTACTATTGCTACAGGTTATGCAGTGGCGTATCCGCTTAGTATAGTGGGAGTTATATTGGCTTTTGAGTTGATTAGACGCGCTGGACATGTGCGACTACCTATCGAGGAGCAACGACTACGAGACGAGAGTCTATCCAATGAAGAAGAACTCGTTTGTGTTGAAGTAAAACTCAATCATCCGCACATACAGCAAATCAACCTGCAGCAATTACAGCGCATATGCTCTACCAAGGATATGATCATGAGTAGAGTGATTCATCAAGACGGTTCGGATGAAATGATTAATGAGCAAACACTACTATCTAATGGAGATATTATCCGTGTGCTTACAGATAGGCATCATGCGGATTTACTTAAAGTGTTAGGTGAGATGAGTGAGTATGACTTGCATAAGCAAAAAGAGAAATCCAAACACCTCACTTCGCGCCGTATCGCTGTCACCAAACCCGAATGTAATGGCAAGCAAATACGCTCATTCAATCTGCGCCATCAATACCATGTTACTATCACGCGCGTCTTCCGTGCGGGTATTGACCTATTAGCCACACCTGATTTGGTATTACAGTTGGGTGACCGCTTGGTGGTAGTGGGCGAGGAAAACGATGTGAGACGCGTCACAGAGACCTTCGGAAACGAGTTGAAACGATTAGATGTACCTCATCTCTTACCCGTCTTCTTCGGTATTGTATTGGGTATCTGTATCGGTTTGTTGCCCATTCCATTGCCAGGATTGGGACAAACATTCAAACTGGGTTTGGTGGGCGGTTCGCTCATCGTAGCTATCTTGGTTGGGCGCTTTGGAGCCTATTACAACCTTGTCACTTTCTCTACTACATCCGCCAATATGATGCTTCGCCAAGTGGGCCTCACACTCTTCCTTGCGGCTTTAGGACTGAGCGTGGGAGAGCAGTTTGTGCCCACATTGCTCAATGGGGGTTATCTATGGATAGGGTATGGATTCTTGATGACTATCATACCGCTCGTACTCATAGGGTGGATTGCATATAAATACATGCATATCAATTATTTCAAGGTGATGGGATTATTGGTGGGTTCGATGACATCCGCCATGACGCTTCCGTACGCGCAGTCTTTGTCATCGGAGAATAACCAAGTGGCTGTATGTTATGCTACGGTCTATCCGCTCACGATGTTCCTCCGCGTCATGGCAGGCCAGCTATTGATTGTATTGTTTTGTTCGTAACTCTTAAT
>CALATT010000075.1 GCA_937891905.1 uncultured Bacteroidales bacterium
TTTACTTAACCTTAAATCTAATACCATGAAAATCACGGTGCAAAGGTACTGCTTTTTTTAATACCCTCCAAATATTTTTCTAAAAAAGTACAATAAAATGTATTTTTGCAAATTTCACTTTGCAAATTATCTAGCCCAACTAGACATTCTAGCCCAACTAGATAAACTAGCGCACTAGTAACCCAGCAAACTAGGGGATGAGGAGTTATTCTCCTAAGAGGTCAGGGCGTCTTTTCTTAGTATGCTCAAGTGATTGCTCGTATTGCCACTCTTCTATTTTGGCTTGATGGCCAGAGAGTAATATATCCGGTACTCGCCATCCCTTGTATTCCGCTGGGCGGGTATAAACACCGGCTTCCAAGAGGCCATCTTGGAATGAATCATTGAGTGCACTCTCTATATCTCCTAATGCGCCAGGTAATAGGCGTACGATAGCATCCGTCATGATAGCAGCAGGCAGTTCACCACCGGTGAGCACGAAATCGCCGATTGTATATTCCTTTGTGATTAGATGATCGCGCACGCGTTGGTCCACTCCTTTATAATGCCCACAAAGGATGATGATATTTTCTTTCAGCGATAGTTGATTTGCCTCGCCTTGTGTGAATCGTTCGCCATCGGGCGCTGTGAAGATGATTTCATCATAGTGACGCTCTGAAGTGAGATGTGTGATGAGGCGGTCGATGGGTTCTATCTGGAGCACCATACCTGCGCCAAAGCCAAAGGCATAATCATCTATTTTGCGATGCTTATCTAATGTCCAGTCGCGCAGATTATGCACCACTATCTCGCATAATCCTTTTTCTTGCGCACGGCGTATGATAGAGTGCTGCAAAGGTGATTGCAATAATTCGGGGCAGGCTGAAATAATATCTATTCGCATACTTGCTATTTATTTAAACAAAAATAAAATCATTTACCATTTACCATTTACGATGTACGATTTTTCTAGTAGCACTAGCCCAACTAGATAAACTAGCCCATCTAGCCGAACTAGCCGAACTAGATATTATAGAGGTAGATATTCTATGGGACGGGGTCGTAGCCACTTCCTCCCCATGGATGGCAGCGCAGTATGCGCTTAATGCCCAGCCATGCACCTTTGAAGATACCATACTTCATCACCGCCTCTACCATATATTGGCTACATGTGGGTGTAAAGCGGCATGCAGGTGGGGTGAAAGGTGATATGCATGCACGATAAAAATACACAGGCAGTAAGAATACTTTACGAGCGAGAGTTTTCCATTCCATATGCTGCTATTTTAGTGAGTGCTTTGCGCATCGACCGCTCTATTTGGGCATAAGAAGGCATCGCCTTATCCATGTAATTCATTGCGATGAGATAATGCCGATCCCCTAATAGACTTTGGTTTAGCCTATATGCCTCGCGCATCAATCGACGAATTTTATTTCGGTCCACCGCTTTTTTGAAGAGCGCTTTAGGTGCCCATATGAGTATTTTGGTTTCCCCATCGGTGGGTAGGCATGTGATACGCAACGGCCATACCACCTGCCGTTTTCCTGTCTGATAGAGTTGAGCAATATTTAATTGCCCGCATAGTTTATTATATTTCGGAAAACAATACGCCAATTTTTATGCGTTTTTATCCAAATAATCTGCGATTGCCATTGGTAATGAGGCAAATGGGCAGTTAGCTCCTGCTGTGATATCCACTCTATATCCTGCTTGCTCTAAGGCGCGGATAGTGCCTTCACCAAAAGCCGCGATGAGTGTTTCTCCTTGTTTCCAATCAGGGAAATTCTCACAGAGGGCTTTTACTCCTGCAGGTGTGAAGAGGGCTATCATGTCGTAGTCGAATGGTTGTTCCTTAGGCCATGGTGTGGTGACTGTGCGGTACATAATAGCTGGGGTGACTTCAATATTATTCTCCGCGAACATATTTATTTGCTCCTGGGTGTGTATATCCGACAATACCATCAGGTATGTTTCATGCGGACGGCGATGCATAGCAGGTAGCACATCCTCAAAGCGGTTGCCCGTCTCAGGGAAGAACACTTTACGCTTGCGGTACTGGATATACTTTTGCAGATATAATCCTACTTGCTCTGAATTGCAATAATAGTGCATTGTATCAGGAACTGTGATGCGCATTTCTTCACAAAGACGGAAATAGTGCTCTATTCCTAACTTGGAATTGAGGATAACCGCAGAATAATCCAGCGGATGGATGCGCTGCTGACGGAACTCTTTAGCCGTCAATCCCTCAATGTGAATGAACTGATAGAAATCGCATTGCACACCATACTGCTCCTCCAAACGGGTATAAGGATTGTGAACAGTGGATGGTTGTGGTTGCGAAAAGAGAATTTTCTTTATCATAAATATAATACCGTTTTTGCGGATAAATAATACAAACCGCCCATAGGCAAGACCTCTAATGTAGCTATATACAAGAGGAAATACAGTATACCCATTGGCGAAATAATAAATAAGCGAGCACTCTTAATCAACCAAACGATTAGAAAAAGAGCGGCCAGCACACATAATACATACAAGCATATCGTACTACTACCGACATAAAAGAGAAAGAGCAGTACAGGATACAAAAACACCATTGCTAAGGTGAATAGATTGCTATAATGCTCTGTAGCGATTGTGAATTGCGCAGATATTGCGAGCACATATTTCAAGAATAGGTAGCATAGCATTTTGATTAGCAAGACGCATAGTACTACCGCTGCAATAACAAAGAATCCGCGCATATCAAATGCACCACCTTGCCACACAGCCAGATACAAAGCCAAAGATAAACAGCCGACACGGAAGAGCGTGATTAATAACTGCCCAAAGAAATTATTTGGTGCTGCTTTATAGGTACGCTCTGCGCGGCTCAAAAGAGAAGAAAAGGAAGAAGAGACAACGCCTGGTTGTAGCCATTCGCTCAGGACTCCACATATCAGCAAGCCCAATAACATCCAAGCGCACCAAGGTGCACTGACTGGCGACATGATATGTGCTATTTCGTTTATCATTCCCAAATATATAATTTATCTCCTCGATGGATTAGTTTATCTGTTTTGATGGAGAAAAACTCTCCTTTTCGGATACAATCGGCGGGTTGTCCAGCGGCATTGCGTATGCCTTGTGTATTGGACTCATACAGTCCTGTAGTAGCGCCTGTGATGAGTATATCTTGGTTATTGGTGATTGAATCAACTGCCTCAAGCATGAACTCAGCCACACTTAGGTTCTTAAAGAAATTGGTACATTTGGCTGCGTATATTTTCTTGCGAGTAGCCAGATTTCCATAAGTGTGCGTCCATTCGCCGAGGCGCTGACCCTGGTAATAACCATCCCAGAAGCCACGATTGAATACTTGGCTTAGGCGTTCATCCCACGCTGCCAACTGAGGAAGGATGCGATTATCATCTTCGTAATCACCATTTCGCCATGCTTGAACAGCCTCGCGATAGCAGCGAACGACGGTGGATACATATTCTGCCCCACGCGCTCTGCCTTCTATCTTGAGTACACGAACGCCCGCATCAAGCATTTTATTGAGGAAATGGATGGTCTTGAGGTCCTTAGGGGACATGATATACTGATTATCTATATCCAATTCCAAATCGGATGACTTATCGCGCACCGTGTATCCTCTGCGGCAGACCTGCACACATGCGCCACGATTGGCAGAATAACCGTAGTTATTGAGACTGAGATAGCATTTGCCACTCACTGCCATGCACAAGGCTCCGTGGCAGAACATCTCAATACGGAGTAGTTCGCCTTTTGGTCCTACGATGCCTTGCTCTTCTATATCGCGATGAATAGATGCGACCTGGTCCATATTCAGTTCGCGCGCCAAGACCACCACATCTGCAAACTGGGCATAGAAACGCAATGCTTCCGTGTTGGCTATATTGAGTTGGGTGGACAGATGTACTTCCTGTCCTATCTGCGCTGCATATTGCATTACTGCTATATCGCTTGCAATGATAGCATCTACGCCCACTTGATGTGCATGATCTACAATCTCACGCATCAGTGGCAGATCCTCAGGATACATAACGGTATTGAGGGTGAGATAGGTACGAACTCCTGCTTCGCGGCATGTAGCCACGATATCGTCCATGTCGGCTGTGGTGAAATTGGCAGAACTACGGGCACGCATATTGAGGTGCTCTATTCCGAAATAGACACTTGTGGCTCCTGCCTCTATCGCGGCCAATAATGCTTCGCGATTGCCCACAGGGGCCATTATCTCAATATGTGTATTGGTTTTATCCATGTTGGATGATATATTCAGCTATTTGTACGGCATTCAATGCAGCTCCTTTGCGTATCTGATCGCTCACGCACCAGAAACTCAAACCACATTCGTCCGTTATATCTTTTCTCACTCGACCGATGAATACCTCGTCCTTACCGCTCAAGAAGAGAGGCATAGGATATACTTTATTCTCTGGTTCGTCCATGAGCACGCATCCTTGTGCATTGGCAAAAGCCTCTTTGGCTTGCTCTACACTAATAGGCGTTTCTGTCTCCACCCATACACTTTCGCTATGTGCTCGCAGGGATGGAACGCGCACACAAGTGGCACTCACTCGCATATCTGAATGCATGATCTTGCGTGTCTCATTGTGCATTTTCATTTCCTCTTTGGTATATCCATTCTCGGTGAAGACATCGATATGAGGAATGAGATTATATGCCAATTGATGTGCAAACTTTGCCACAGTGGGTTGCTCGCCATTCGTGATTTGACGATATTGCTCTTCCAACTCCTTCATGGCTTGTGCTCCTGCGCCAGAAGCGGCTTGATAGGTAGCTACATGAACGCGCTTGATAGGACTTAGACGGTTGATTGCTTGTAATGCTACCACCATCTGTATTGTGGTGCAGTTTGGATTGGCAATGATACCTCGTGGGCGCACCAATGCATCGGTTGCATTGACTTCTGGTACGACTAGAGGCACATCTTCGTCCAAACGGAAAGCAGATGAGTTATCTATCATGACTGCTCCATAGCGCGTGATATCGTCTGCGTATTCGCGTGATATGCCCGCGCCCGCGGAGACAAAAGCAATATCGACGCCTTTGAAAGCGTCGTCATGTTGTAATAAGCGTACGGTATGCGATACCCCACGGAATAAATAGGATTGTCCGGCTGAGCGCTCGGAGCCAAAAAGGCGTAATTCAGTAATAGGGAATGAACGCTGCTCTAATACGCGCAGCAATTCTTGTCCTACAGCACCTGAAGCGCCAACAATAGCGATTACCATGCTATATAGTATTTTAAAAGTAAGAGATAGAACTCGCCTCTCCCGAGGGAGAAGCAAGTTCATGATTGATTAGACTAACTCAATAGTCATCTCTTTCTCATTCACAACGAAAGCCAATTTGCCCTCGCGTGCGAGCCAACCAAGAGCCATATACAAATCCTCATTTTTGAGTTTTGTGGCTTTTTTAATAGCCTTTATCTCTTGTGCTCCATTTTGCAGGCTATTCCATACAAGGCCTGCGTTTTCTCCAATTTTCGTAATCATAATACCTTATTTAAATGTGACTAATAATGAGTAACGATTATGGGGTTACTCTTCCCATTTCTTAAATATGAGTGTAGCATTATGTCCTCCAAAACCAAATGTATTGCTCAAGGCGTAGCGTACATCACGCTTTTGCGCCTCGTTGAAGGTAAAATTAATGCGCGTATCTATTTCTTCATCCACATCATCCTCTGCGTGATTGATTGTGGGCGGAATGATTCCATCTTTCAGCGCCATGATAGAAGCTAATGCTTCTACAGCTCCCGTTCCGCCAATCATATGTCCTGTCATTGATTTGGTGGAACTGAGGTTCATGTGATAGACATGCTCTCCAAAGACGGCTTTGATAGCCTTCACTTCTGCTATATCGCCCAAAGGTGTAGAAGTGCCATGTGTATTGATATAATCAATGGCATCGGGCGAGATGTGTGCATCCTGTATTGCCATGCGCATCACGCTTTCGGCTCCTTGTCCTTCCGGGTCTGGAGCAGTCATATGGTATGCATCTGATGTGAGGGCCCCTCCTACCAGTTCTGCATATATTTTTGCTCCTCGTGCCTTGGCGTGCTCATAGTCCTCGAGGATAAGGCAACCAGCTCCTTCGCTCAATATAAATCCATCACGAGACTTTGAGAATGGTCGGCTGGCTGCATGTGGCGAGTCATTGCGTGTGGAAAGGGCATGTAGGGCATTGAATCCACCGATGCCTGTATATGTGACATCTGCATCCGCGCCGCCGCTTATTATGATATCGGCCCGACCGAGGCGGATTTGGTCTAATGCCATGATAAGCGCATGTGAAGAGGAAGAGCAAGCAGAGGAAACTGCTAAACTAAGGCCTTTCAGCCCCCAGCGGATAGTGATGAGCCCTGCTGCGATATTCGGTATTGCTTTAGGAATCATGAAGGGATTAAAATGGGGTGTGCCATCGCCTTTGGCGTAGTCAAAACATTCGCGTTCTGTAGTCTGCAGTCCGCCCATTCCAGATCCCCATATAACGCCTATTCGGGATTTATCCTCCTGATTTACATCCAATTGACTATCGCGCATAGCCTCATCCACAGCAGCTATAGATAATTGGCTATAGCGGTCCATCTTACGCGCCTCTTTATGATCCATGAGATGGGATGGGTCAAATCCCTTTACTTCTCCAGCAAATTTCGTTTTGAATAAGGATACATCAAAAGCGGTAATAGGGGCTATTCCACTCTTCCCTTTGGTGAGTGCATCCCATGTTTCTTGCGCAGATAATCCGACAGGAGTTACCGCGCCAATCCCTGTAATAACAACCCTTCTCTGGTATGGCATAATGGATGTATAGATAAAAATGTACGAGTTTACAGTTATCCCGTAAACTCGTATTTCATTCGTATATGCTAATTATTGCATAGATTGCTCTACATAAGCGATAGCCTCACCTACGGTAGCAATTTTTTGTGTATCCTCATCTGGAATAGAGATACCAAACTCCTTCTCAAACTCCATGATCATCTCTACTGTATCCAATGAATCAGCACCGAGATCTGTTTGGAAATTTGCTTCGTTAGTAACTTGAGATTCCTCAACACCAAGCTTATCAACGATGATTGCTTTTACTTTTGCTTCAATTTCTGTCATAATTCAATATAATTATATTAATACTTGAGTTATTTTTCGTCATTTAATCATTCCTCTATTACACTTCAAAAAAATGCATACTCGGGAAAATCGCTGCAAAAGTACTGCTTTTTTTTGAATTGACCAAATTTTTTGACCTATTTTGCAATTTTGTCACCTAAATTTAACACTATTTTGCCCAAATTGACGCCGCTTTTACCCATTTGACAAACAGGAATGGCATAGCCATCCTTATTGGCGATACGCAGATTATCATGCATCTGATGGGTATGTCCACCCACAACAACATCTATTCCTCGCGTAGTAGCCACCATGGTGGAGTCATTGTAGTCATAGGATGATTTTCCAAAGGTGCCTAAATGGCTCAAACAGATTACCACATCACATTTTTGTGCGCGCAATGTATCTGCCATCTGCTGCGCAATAGGGTATGGTGGATTAAATGTGATGGATTGAAGATTCTTATCTGCCACAAGTCCTTTGGGATCACAACCAATTCCAAAGACGCCTATTTTTAGCCCATTACGACGAATGATGGTATAGGGTTTGACAATAGATTCCAAGGCTGTACCCCGCATATCATAATTGGCACATACCACATCAAACTGCGCAGCGCGCAATATAGTGGCTAAGGTATCTACTCCATTATCAAACTCATGATTTCCCAGAGTGACCACATCATATCCCATTCTATTCATGGCTTCCACCTCTATGCGTCCCTTATAATAATTAAAATAAGGAGTGCCTTGACAAAAATCCCCTGCATCCACAAGAAGAAGATGTTCATCTATCGCGCGTTCGCGCTGTATAACACCCATACGGCGCGCATAGCCACCGCGGTTATCCGCTTTGGGTTCTACCTGTGAATGGGTATCGTTCGTATGAAGAATCGTTAGTTTTGTTGGCTTTGAACAGGCGCAACACATCAACAATACAAGTAGATAAACAACATTTCTCATAAGCGCATATAATTAGAATAGTTTATTAATATCGTCATTTGATAGTAATGCCACTATTTTTTTTCCATTTTGGGTGCGCATCACTTGTGGTAATTGGAATAGGCGTTGTATCAAGTCACGCATTTCATCTATTGTGAGTGCCTTGCCATACGGAATGGCCGCGTTCTCTGCCAAAGCCGTCGCTATTTGCTTGCGCCATTCGCTTTGTGTGTCTATTCCTTGTTCACGCACCAAAGATAAGATATGCTGCAGCGTAGGTATGGGCGATGCATGTACTAATTGCGCAGGCACACTATAAATAGAATAACTATCTGGGCTCAATTGCTCTAACTCAAAACCGATAGCACGCAGATCTGGCAACAAGTGCTCTAATAATTCGATTTCGTCTGGCGAAAGAGTAAGCACTTCGGGGAAAAGTAGTTGTTGTGTCGACCCTTGCGTATGCGCAATTTGCTCAATAAACTGCTGATAGAGAATAGCCACATGTGCACGATGCTGATTGATAAGCACAAGACCACGCTGTGTAGCTACCACGATATATTTCTCATTAAACTGCCATGGGGAGCAATGCTCTATATCCTGAGTGGACAGCAATGGTGTGGTATCTTCGGTGGGCATATTGGCCTCCCAATCAGGTATTTGAGGAGAAGAAGGGTAAAGTGATTCCCAATTAGGTTGTACGGGTTGTGCTGGAGCATATGTAGATCTCGTTTGAAAAGGATTATAGGATGGATCTAAACGAACTTGAGGTTGCTCCACGACCTGATCTGTAGGCAGGGGGATATCTATGCTACCCGTAGTATCAAAATCTATTTGCGGAGAGAGAGTGAACTTACCCAAAGACTCTCGCACACAAGCCATTAATATTTGAAAAACAGCTTGCTCATCCGCAAACTTAATTTCTGTCTTGGTAGGATGAATATTGACATCTATCGACTGCGGGTCTATTTCAAAATAGATAAAGAAGGAAGGTTGGTAATCGCTATGCAACATTCCCGAATAGGCTGTTTGTATCGCCTTAAGGAAATAGGGATGACGCATATAACGACCATTTACAAAGAAGAACTGCTCCGCCCTACGGGTGGCATTCTCTGGTTTGATTACAAAGCCACGAATAGAGACCAGTTCTGTCTCCGTTTTGACATCCACGAAATTGGAAGTATATACATTGCGCTTGGGATTACCAAAGATTGCTTCTATCCTTTGCTTCTCAGTACCGATGGGCAATTCTAATATCACCTCATCATTATGCACAAAGGTAAATGCCACTTTAGGATATACCAGCACAATGTGATAAAACTCATGCAGCAGATTGCGTAGTTCTGTTTGGTCTGTCTTGAGGAACTTACGGCGGACAGGTACATTAAAAAAAAGATTGCGCACGCGCACATTGGTCCCCACAGGACAACTGCACACCTCTGTGCGTACCACTTCCGAACCATGCACCTCGATGAGTGTACCCGTTTCATCTTCTGCTCTACGCGTCTGCATTTCCACTTGCGCCACCGCACATATAGACGCCAGGGCCTCTCCTCGGAAACCCATTGTACGGAGGGAGAATAAGTCTTCTGCTTGCTTGATCTTACTTGTGGCATGTCGCTCAAAAGACAAGCGTGCATCCATCTCGCTCATGCCACATCCATCGTCTATCACTTGTAGCAAGGTGCGTCCCGCATCGCGCACGATTACTTGGATATGCTTTGCCCCCGCGTCAAGACTATTCTCCACCAGCTCCTTCAAGCACGAAGAAGGGCGTTGAATCACTTCACCCGCTGCAATTTGATTAGCTACATTATCTGGTAATAGACGAATAATATCCATATCCGCAAAAAAAATGATGGGTATTGAATACTAAAAGAATTTATAGAATATATAGACCAGCATTAGCAATAATGCCACCCAAAGCAATAATTTGGATTTTCCGCGTTGGCGGTATGTGGTCATATTTTTCTCGTGCTCTTCACGGAAAGCCCCGCGATGAAGACGCGCAAGTCTTCTATCCTTGCGCGCCTCCTTATCCTTATCGTAATAGATGGGACGATAATCCCACTTACGGGGTTTTTGTACTTTAGGGAAAAGTACAGACATTTTGATTCGTTATTATTTTACGATTGCCATGAACTCAGCGTCCTCTGCAAACTTAGCGAACTCGATATCGGTCAGTACGCGAGCCTTCATAGCTGGATCTAAAACGATAGCAGATTTCAAGTTGCTATACACGCTTGCTTTGTCGTTTGTGCGAGCAGCCACAACAGCCTTGAGGTAAGCGGTAGTAGCATTTGGCTTTTGCACTTTATTCAAAGTCTGCAATGCAGCGGTGTAGTCCTCATCCAAAATTTGCTGAACAGCTGCGTTATTGGTTGCGCTTGCGCCGTATGCTTTCTTAGCCGCAGCATAGTCACCCTTCATGGTGTACATGGTACCCATAGCTGCGCTCAAGTTAGCGTCTGCACCAGCTGCTTTACCGAAGTACTCTTCTGCCTTTGCAAAGTCGTTATCAGCCATAGCTGCCAATGCTGCATTATAATTTACATTTGCATTGTTTGGCTCGATAGCTAATGCCTTGTTGTAGCAACCACGAGCAGAAGCGATTTGGCCGTTCTCGAAGTAGATTTGACCCATGCTATTCCATGCACGATAGTCATTGTATTGCTCAGCTACTTTATTATAGATAGCCATTTTCTCATTCTCGTTTGCTGTGAGTGTAGCTGCATAGAGCAATTCCTCTACATTCAATTGAGCAGGATCATTCTTTGCCAATGCTGCAATCTCCTCGTCTGATTTACCGATAAGGTCAGTAGTGAGGATGAGTTTGCTTCGACGGAGAGCAGGAAGGATTTCCTCTGCGATAGTGCCATACACTGCGCTCAAGTTCTTGATTTGTGCCTCACGCTCCTCTGGGTCGGTGTACATAGAGAGAACACGCAATACCAATTCTTTGTCTTGCATATTGCTTTGCTCCATAGCTGCTTGGAATCCTTTCCAGTCCTCTGCAGTGATGGTAGAAGCCACCTCAGTGGTGATCTTATTCTTCTTCAATGTTTTATTCAAGAATTTCTGAGCCACTTTTTGACGATTTTGTGCCAAGCCCTCATTCAAATCTTGCGCGCCATCAGGAGAAGCATAACCGCTAACCTCTAATTTATTGATAGCTTTCTTCTCATTCTCATTTGCCTCTACGATAGCTGCTTGCAAGTTCTTCACACCCTTAGAGCGAGTCTCAGAAGAGCGCAAGTTAGCTTGTTGGATAAGGAACTTGATGTCTGCCTCTGTTACCTCTTGGATGATGCGTTGGAATTTATCAGGTGTAGCAGCGGTCTTGTTATCCTTAGCCTCTGCTAACTCAGATGTAGCGAGCACACCATCAGCGATTTTCAAATCAGGAATTGCAATCACTTTATTCTTAATCTTAGCCTCAAATCGGAGGTACAACTCAGATTTACGCATTGCTGGTACATAATCAAAAGAGCAGCTTTGTGAATAAGTGCCACCTAATTTATAGCTAACTGTCTTGCCATTCTCTTTTGCTTTCTCACCTACATAAGTAACAGGCTCACCTACTACCTCTTGTCCGTTGAATTTCAATACTGGAGTAACAACGAGTACACCCTTCTTAACGAATTTCTTAACAGGGAATGTACCTGTGATTTCTGCATTCACTTTGTTTCCTACCTTCTCCAGCGGATTTGGATTAACCGTAATCTGCTCTGGCTGGGGAAGTGTCTTGTTACAAGATGCCAACACTGCGACTGCTGCAATGAGGCTTAAAAATAAGTTCTTTCTCATTTTAAATTAGTGTATTTTGGTTGTTTAATGATATACTTTATGGATATGCCCACATTTTTACGCTGCAAAAGTACAAAAAAAATATCAAATACACAAATTTCCTTGTTTTTTTTTCCTTTTTTTGCAAAAAAGTTGTAACTTTGCAGACGATTTCGAAAATTTATATACATGAAACTTCATTTTTTTACACTTTTTGTAGTGGTATGGGTAGTCTTAACTGGTTGCCATCGTGCCTCCAAAGTAGAGGTTTATCGTGCAGAGAAACACCTGCAAGATAGCGCCGCATTAGTAGAGCAACAAAAGAGTTTGGAATACTACCAATCTCAGTTGGATAAATTGACTCCGAGTGTGGATTCTCTATTGGATTTGTTTAAATACGAAAAAAACGAGCAATATCAAGACAAGGGGCAATACTATCATCCTTCGCAAAGTAGTTCACGCAATGCACAACGCTCTTATTTACAAGCCATCGTGCGAGATGATGGGCTTGCAATCGTTAAGTGCTTCTATTATGGCGCTCATCCTATTCGCCATCCAAATATCATTCTCCAAGCCCAAGATATGGAATTGGTTTTGCGCGGAGAAACCCATTCTTTTGAGGCCGAAGGATGGCATCAGATTACCACCATTGATGATTCTACGGCCATGCAGGCCTTGCAATTTATTGATGCGTATGCAGACGAGCGTATACGCGTTCGCTATGCGGGAGAGACGCAAAGCGGTACTGTTTTTTACCTGAATGATAGAGACAAAAAAGCATTGCTACAATCGTATCACTTGGCCATACTGATTAGCGACATCAAGGAGTTGGAAAAACGCATACGAATCACTTCTTTGCAAATAGAAAAATATCAAAAAAGACTACAAAAAGATTAAATACTTGCGTATTTGCAAAATATTTTATACCTTTGCAGCGCCAAATGGACTTATTTAATTTACATTATCATGTCAGATACTAAATACGAAAGCAAAATAGTTTCCTCTACTGCTTCTGCTGAGCAGATTTATCGTGTATTCAGCAATTTAAAGAATGTAGAGCGAGTGAAGGATTTGATTCCAAAAGATAAGATACAAGAGATGGAGATAAGCGAGGATCAGATTCGCATCAAAGTGGACGGATTGGGTCAGAAAATAACCATCGGTATTGTAGATCGCATTGAGAATGACACGATTAAGTTTGGATTGGAAGGTATTCCGATGGATGCCAATTTTTGGGTGCAGTTAAAGCAATTATCGGAGAATGACACACGCATCAAATTAACCTTGAAAGCAGATATCCCCATGATGTTCAAGATGATGATTGGCAATAAACTGCAGCAAGGATTAGATCAAGCGGCAGAGATGCTTGCCCAATTCCCATATGCTGCGTGGCAATAATGGGTTAACGAGTTAAAGAGTTAAAGAGTTAAAAGTTAAAAGTCAAAAGTTAAAAGTTAAAAACTAATATGAAAAGACCTCGTATTCATCGTGAAGGGCGTAACTCCATTATTGGACTTGTCTTTCTATTATTCCTGATTAACATTCCTGTGTATATGTATTTCTCACACTGGATATTTGGGATTACATTAGTTATTACAGCCACATTACTTATTTTTGTCACTTATTTCTTCCGCAACCCTGTGCGTATCTTAGAGATAGATGACCCTAATTTCATTATCTCACCAGCTGATGGGCGTGTAGTGGTGATTGAGCCGACGCAAGAGAATGAGTATTTTCATGAGAAAAAACTACAAGTTTCTATTTTCATGTCGCCATTCAATGTGCATGCAAACTGGTATCCTATTGAGGGAAATATATTAGTATCTGAGCACCAGAAGGGAAGTCATAAAGGGGCATGGTTGCCCAAGTCATCGACTGAGAATGAGCGTTCCTTGGTGGTGATAGAAACTCCTTCTAAGGTGCAGATTGCTGTGCGTCAGATAGCTGGCGCGATGGCACGGCGTATAGTGACTTATGCCAAAGTGGGTCACCAAGCGCACCGCAACACGCATTTAGGATTTATCAAATTAGGTTCTCGTGTAGATATGTACCTGCCGCTTAACACAGAGATGTTTGTGCAAGTAGGCGAGCATGTGCGCGGAAACGAGACTATCATAGGTCGCCTACAAGATGACCCTACTATTAATACTAACGACATTAATTAATTGAACACTAAATAATAGACCATGAATAAGTTTGAACAACTCTTCGCTCAGTATCCATGTCCATGGACGGATGAGCAAGTACAAGCGCAAGTGAATGCTATCTTAGAAAATCATTTTGCTGAGAATAACACAGTGGAAGTCTGGAAACAATGCCTTCACCAAATAGACCTTACGACACTTAATGGCGAGGACACGACTGCCAAAGTGGCGGGTATGGCAAAGAAAGTGAATGAGTTTCCTGCTCAATTCCCTACTATACCTAATGTTGCGGCGATGTGTGTTTATCCCGCATTGGTAGAGACAGCCAAATCGGTGTTAACAGAACCGATTGGAATCGCGTCTGTTGCAGCTGGTTTTCCCGCCAGTCAGACATTTATAGAGGTTAAAGTGGCGGAGAGCGCAATGGCAGTCAAAGCAGGTGCCACGGAGGTGGATATCGTGATTTCCATAGGCAAATTCCTTGAAAGTAATTACCAAGAGGTATATGATGAGATTTCTGAGATCAAAGCTGCCATTGGTGATGCGCATCTTAAGGTTATTTTAGAGACAGGCGCTTTGCTGACTGCAGAGAATATATGGAAGGCTTCTATCTTGTCTATGGCGGCTGGCGCTGATTTTATCAAGACTTCTACAGGTAAGATTGCTGTCAATGCTACGCCATTCGCTACTTTCGTGATGTGTAATGCTATTAAAGCATGGAAAGAGGCTACAGGTGTTAAGGTTTGCTATAAACCTGCTGGTGGTGTAGCCACTACAGACGAGGCGGTACAGCACTACACATTGGTAAAGCAGATATTGGGTAATGAATGGCTCAACAACCAATCCTTCCGCTTTGGTGCCAGTCGTTTAGCCAATAATCTGCTCAGTTCTATTTTAGGCGAGGAGATAAAATATTTCTAAGATAGAAATACATTGATGAATACACTTATTAGCATTATTGGGGGTGCAAATGTGGATTTATCTGCCACGCTACATGACACTTTTATTGCTGCGGACTCCAATCCTGGGCACATAGAAGTGGGGTATGGCGGTGTGGCGCGTAATATAGCTCATAATCTCTCTTTATTAGGTACGCGCGTACAATTGCTTACGATTTTTGGGGGAGATTTGTTTGGTGGGTTATTATATGATTATTGTCGCCAAGAGGGTATAGATGTACATTTATCTGAGCGTGCGTCATCTCTCCGTTCGGGTTTATATGTATGTATTAACAACCATGGTGGTGAGATGATTGCTGGCGTAGCAGACACAGATTGTATGCGCATGATTAGTCCCGAATGGTTAGCACAGCGAATAGGTGAGATTAATCTATCCGAATATATCATTGCGGATAGTAATATAGGCGAAGACGCTATTCGTTACCTGATGGAACAAAGCACTGCCCCACTCTTTATGGATGGAGTGAGTAGTACGAAGGCTCATCGTATAGTGAATGCGTTGCGTAAGAGCAAACTACCCTTTTTGCATACGCTGAAGTTAAATCTGAAAGAAGCATTGGCTGTTACGGGATGCAACACTTACGCAGAAGCAGCACAGGCATTACTCAATATGGGTGTGGCGCATGTGTATATCACATTGAGTGGGAAAGGAGTGTATTGCCGTAATGCGGCAGAAGAATGGTTGTTTCCTGCATTGCCTGGTGAGATTATCAACACCACGGGCGCAGGCGATGCATTCTTGGCGGGCGTGGTATATGCGCACGCCAAGGGTATTACCTTCCCGCAGACAGCACAATATGGACTGATGGCTGCGAGAGCCACCTTATTGAGTCCTAAGGCTGTAAATCCAGATATTGCAAATATATTACTATGAATTCGATAAACGATTATCTATCCATATCCCCTGAGGTTCAAGAGGCGCTTGATAAGGGTATGCCTATCGTGGCGTTAGAGTCCACGATTATCAGTCATGGTATGCCATACCCACAAAATGTAGAAACGGCTCTCAAAGTGGAGCAAACCATTCGTGAAAATGGGGCCATTCCTGCTACGATTGCCGTTATTGGAGGAAAGCTGAAAGCGGGTTGTAGCAAAGAAGAGATTGAATACCTTGGTAAACAAGGTAGTGCCATCACCAAAGCGTCACGACGAGACTTGCCTGTTTTATTAGCGCGCGGCGCGGACGGAGCTACGACTGTGACGACGACGATGATGATTGCCTCTATGGCGGGTATTTCTATCTTTGCGACAGGCGGTATCGGAGGTGTACATCGCGGAGCAACAGAGAGTTTTGATATATCGGCTGACTTGGAGGAGTTGGCGCAAACGAATGTGATGGTTATCTGCGCGGGTGCGAAGTCCATACTGGATTTGGGGCTCACCTTAGAGTATTTAGAGACCAAAGGTGTACCTGTTATTGGGTATCAAACAGAAGAGTTGCCTGCTTTTTACACGCGTCATAGTGGGTTTGGTGTGGATTATAGGGTAGATAGTCCTCATGAATTAGCTGCTATTTATAAAGCCAAGCGTGTATGCGGATGGAAAGGTGGTGTATTGGTGACTAATCCTATTCCAGAGCAATACTCGATGCCAGCAGATACGATTAATGCAGCGATTGATAGAGCGCTACAAGAGGCGGATGAACAAGGGATTAGAGGTAAGCAGTGTACACCTTTCTTATTAGCGCGCGTGAAAGAACTGACAGGAGGTGATAGTTTGGATGCGAATATACAATTAGTACTTAATAATGCGCGCTTAGCGGCACAAACAGCGAAAGCACTAACCGATTACGAAATTTGAATATGAAGAAGTTTTTGATTATACTATGTATTGTATGTAGTGGGATGGTATCGGTGTATGGCGACGACACCAAAAAGCCGGATATGCAGATAGCCGATAATACATTCTTTGACCCCACACGCAAGGAGAAAATAGAAGAGCCCTATGTGTTCAGTGTGGATTATCGTATTGAGGTGGGGTATGCGCAGCACCAACAACGCACACAGCAACTCACTTTCCCTGATCTATACCTCCATGGTACGCGTGTGGGTGCTACTTTTGATTTTCATTTACCGCTACATTTTGACATGCAAGCAGGTGTGTTCTACACACTATTATTGGGTATTAATGACCAACATTGGCGCTCTACGGATATCAGTTCCACGCAAACAGAATATATCCACCACCGCATACTGGCGCATAATGTAACTATTCCTGTGCGCGTGTATTACACGATACCTGTATGGAAGAAACTAAATTTATTTTTCTATACCGGACCACAATTGCATATTGGTTTGGCTCAAAATGATTATCTACAAACACACTTGAGTGCGAGTGCGCAACAATGGTTGGAGACTGTGGGTGTTCCCACTACTCCTTATGACCGCATGGAAAACGAACTCGTACGCGCGAATATACAATATGGAGTAGGTGGTGGTTTGGAATGGGATCGCTATAGATTGCAAAGTGGGTACGATTTTGGACTCAATAACCTTGTCAAGAAACCTGCCATCGATGGACAATACATGTCTGAGTGGGGATGGTATGTGGCGTTTAGTTATCGACTATAATAACAAATAATCACTCTCCTAATTCAAGCAGTTATGAAAAAGTTAGTATTCTTCCTTTCGTTCTTTTGCTTCCTTTCTGCACAAGCAACTATCTACGAGACAAATTCCCTGAGTTCCACTTCTGTCACAGCCTACGAATTCGAAGATGAAGATGTCATTGTTGATGATATCAGTATTCCTAACGGCGAATTAGTGGAGATGACCGATTCCATTATCGTTAGAACCGATGTGAAAGACAATGTACTTATCTCATTCGCAGGCACATCCGAGTTTTTTGAGTTTGCTCGCGTGAAGTACAAGGACAAAGAATACTTGATTAACCCTACCGAATTGACATTCAGCGAAGCGAATAATCCAGAGAATGCTATCGACTATCTGCGTGATTTCAAGTTAAGTTTCATTGAGCGGCTATACAATGGATATATCCCATTCACGCTCATCTTCATTCTATTATTAGCGAGTGTTATCTGCACATGGTTAGCCAATAAGATGCGCTTCTTTGTGGGTGACATTCTCCTTTTGGTCGTTCCTATCTTGACTGCTTTGGTTATCATCATTGAGGTAGTAGGTATCTTCGCAGTGGGCGAAAATATGTTCTGGTTCCTCAATAACTCTCGTTACGGCATATGGGTTTCTCTATTCCGCTTATTCCCATTCTTATTCTGCGCATACTTGCAGTTCCGTGGTATGAAATTCTTCTTGCTCACGATAGAGAACCGTTATTATTGGAAAGACCGCTCAAGCAAAGATGTGGATATGGATAGTTCTTGCGAGATTTCTATCAAACCATTGATTTGGACTTTTATCATCGGATTCATCTGCACGGTGATTGCTATCATAGTGACTGCTTCGGTTTGCAACTCCGATTTTGTTATCTTGCTCGTGCTGCTCTTATGCCTCGCTGCAATGGGTTGGGTATTCTACCGCGTTTCGCTTAGTTACCAAGAGCAATTAGGTAAATTCATTGGAATCCTCTTCACTATTTATGCTATCATCTGGTCCTTTGGTGCTATCATAGCTGCTATCATCTATATATGGGGTATATTCAAAGTGATTATCCCACTTATCATCGCAGGCGCTATCATCGGTGTCCTCTTCGCTGTGGGTTCTGCGCCTATGGCAGCTGTGGGAGGTGTAGGAGGATTACTCTTCCGCGATAAACATGGTGGAGAACATGTTACTCGCGCAGACGCAGAGAGATATAACGAGACTTTTTAAGAGTCTAAAGACATAACACTGGGTTTCATTCGGGGTGCCTAATCGGCTGAGATACACACCCGTTGAACCTGGGCAGGTAATGCTGCTAAGGAAAATGAAAACAAACATTTCTATGCGCATGCATGGTACAAGGTACTATGCTGCTTGTGGAGCACTATTAGGTTGCTCCCTTCTATCGAGCGTTTATCTTCACGCTCAAGTAACTAACAACACAGACACACTCACTGTAGTGGCACAATTGGCAGAAATAGAGATTACTGCCAAGCGCGTACAGCAAGAGACACTCTCGCAGACGAGTGTCACGCAGGAGGAACTCAATCAGTCTAACACGGGACAGAACTTACCTTATCTGCTATCCCAAACCCCAGGACTACAGGTGACATCAGACGATGGATTAGGTATTGGATATACCTATTTCCGTCTGCGTGGCACCGATCACACGCGTATCAACATGACGGTGAATGATGTGCCCTTGAATGACTCGGAGAGTCAAACGGTATTCTGGGTGAACATGACCGATATGGCCAGTTCAATGCACCAGATAGATGTACAGCGAGGTGTAGGAACGAGTACGAATGGCGGTGCTTCTTTTGGCGGTTCGCTCAATATGAGAACAACGGATGGCAGTAAGGGCAGAACAGAGGCAGATAGGAGCCATGTGGAATTGGCTTTCAATGGTGGTATGTATAACACTTTCCGCGAGATGATCAATACCCATATCGTTTTGCCCGACCATCGCTGGAAGGCGAATGCTCGTTTCTCCAAAGTGAACTCCGATGGATTTCTATACCGCACTGGTAGCGACCTATATAGTTATTATGGCGATATGGGATGGTATGGAGATAAGACTCAAGTGATTGCGCGACTCTTTGGTGGCAGCGAGAAGACAGGTATGGGTTGGGACGGTGTAGATTACAACACTGCCTATGGTTTGAATGGAGCAGATAGGCGCTATAACCCCGCTGGCGAATATACCATGACGGATAGTCAGGGGAATGATTCTACTGCTTATTATCCCAATCAAACCGATAACTACGCACAGCAACACGCACAATTATCCATCCATCATTCCTTTAATCCCCAATGGTCCTTATCCACCACTCTACACTATACCCATGGTGCAGGATATTATGAGCAATACAAGAAAAAATCATATTCGTATTGGGGATTAGATGCTTCGGGTAAATCCTATGGTATGTATCAAAAACACCTAAATAATCATTTCTTCGGCGCTGTGGTATCGGCTAAGTATCTATCCGAAGCAGTGGATGCACAGATAGGTTGCGCCGCCAACGACTATATAGGTGCTCACTGGGGTATATTGGATTACTTGGCTACACCCACGCATGAACCATTACCTATCCACTATGAGTATTATCGCAATGATGCCAATAAGATAGATGCGAATATATACGCCAAGGCCAACTGGCGTATTATCCACAAAGCCCAAGAGCAATTATCGCTCTATGCCGATATGCAATACCGCTATGTGCGCTACCATCGTACGGGACTCAATGACGAGAATATGGAGAATCTGCCTCTTACAGTGAACTATCATTTTTTCAATCCAAAGGCAGGTATTACTTACCACAATAGAGGTCATTTGCTCTCTGCCTCTTTTGCTATAGCCAATAGAGAACCCAGCCGTAATAATTACAAAGAGAACACCCGCTTTGATAGCCAGACACAGACATGGACAGGGCTGCCAAAAGCAGAGCGATTATATGACTATGAATTGGGATACCAATACCAACATTCGCGCTTCCATATAGGCGCCAATTGCTATTTCATGGACTACGACAACCAATTAGTACTCACTGGCGAGTACAACGATGTAGGTGCGATGAAAACAACCAATGTGAAGGATTCCTATCGCATGGGTGTGGAACTGAGCGCAGGGGTGCGTATTACCGATTGGATGCGATGGGAAGGAAATATTGTGGCGAGCCGTAATAAGATACAAAACTACCACCAGATATTGGATTTATACGATAATCAATCCGATTGGAATTGGATAGGAACAGATAGTGTGACCGGGGATGTGACGATTGCTTTTTCTCCTACTATCACAGCGATGTCACTCTTCACCTTTGACTACGCGGGATTCATCGCCACAATACAAACGAATGTGGTGAGCAAGCAATACTTAGATAATACAATGGATGAGAATGCTATGCTCCGCGCCTACTCCACCACTAATCTACACCTCGAATACACCCTTCCGATAGGGAAACCAGAAATCAAATTGCTATGCCAGATAAACAATCTCTTTGATGCTAAATATGCGAATAATGGTGGTGCAGACGCCAGTCGCTTTGCAGATGGCAGCCGTTGCACTTGGTACTTTGCCCAAGCAGGCATCAACGCTCACGCAGGTTTCGTCGTGCGATGGTAGAGAATAGACACGCCAGCAAGACTGCGCCTGTGGGTATCCACCCATGGGCGAGGTCTGCCGCGAAGAAACGCAACCACGGAATAGCATCCAGCCAGCCCAACCATATGGCGATAGATGCATAGATAGCCACTACAGCACCACCCAACAAAGTGGCGCACAATAAGCGAAAAGAAAAATAGTGCTTATACACCAAATATATCCAAACAGGGATACACAAAAACACTATTGTAGGCAGCCAATACGAAGCAACACCTATCAACACTCCCACTTGGAAGCATTCCTCTACCCCTGAAGAATAACGCTTGATGCGCGCTATGATGCACCATACTAACACGCCCACGATGGCAGGGATGAACTGTAGCCAAGAAGAAGCAAAATATATCTTATACAATACACATACACCTATTGCCAATAGCCAAAAGACTACGGGCAATAGGTGGTATAGTATATTACGCGTTCTAAGATACATGTTTATTCAATAAATCCTTTTTTACGCAATAAGTGCTGCGGATCTGCATCCTTGCCACGGAATTCAAGGTACAACTCTTGTGCATCTTTCGTACCGCCTTGCTCTAAAAGACGACGCATACGCGCTGCTGTAGCGGTATCGAAAATATCTCCAGTCTCTACAAAAGCAGCAAAAGCATCACTATCTAACACTGCCGACCATGTATAACTATAATATCCTGCTGCATAACCTGTAGTGAAGATGTGATTATAGAATGTAGGACGATAGCGAACAATAATCTCTGGTATCATACCCATCTTCTCCATACTCTGCGCCTCAAAAGCATTCACATCCAGTCCGTCTGCGGTAGTTAATTTATGGAAATCCATGTCCAAGATAGAAGCGCTGAGCAATTCTGTCTGCACAAATCCCTGGTTGAACTTAGATGCTTTATTCAATTTTGCAATCAAACTATCAGGAATCACCTCGCCTGTTTGATAGTGGAAAGCATAGGTCTTGAGTACTTCTGGTTGATAGCAGTAATTTTCCATAAACTGGCTTGGCAGTTCCACAAAATCACGAGGAGTATTGGTTCCGCTCAAACTCTTATAAGTAGCCTTACTCATCAGTCCATGCAATGCATGACCAAACTCATGGAAGAGTGTCTCCACATCATCCATAGATAATAAAGAAGGATTACCTGCGGTAGGTTTATTGAAATTACCCACATTGATGATTACAGGACGATGGTCAATGCCCTCTTCATCCACATATTGCGATACAATATTATTCATCCATGCGCCTGGGCGCTTGCCTGCGCGTGGGAAATAATCGGTATATAATATACCCACTAACGAACCATCCGCGTAGGTTACTTTAAACACCTCTACCTCCTCATTATACACAGGCATATCTTGTAATTGCTCAAACTGCAAACCATATAGCTTGGTAGCCACACCAAATGCACCGCTGCGTACATTATTGAGTTCAAAATAAGGTTTCAACTCTTCCTCATCCAAAGCATATTTTGCCTTGCGGAGTTTCTCTGCATAATACCACCAATCCCATGGTTGTAGTTTTTCTCCCGGCATATCTTGTTCTAACAACTCTTGTAATGCAGCTGCCTCGCGTTTAGCTGCCTCCAAGGATGGTTGCCATACGGATTGTAGGAAAGCGTCCACCGTCTGATGGTTCTTTGCCATGCAGTCTGCCAAGATATAATCGGCAGGGTTGTCATAACCAAACATTTTTGCTTTCTCTATGCGCAATTCCATCTCACGCACGATGATAGATTTATTATCATTGTCATTATCATGATTAGCGCGGGTAGTATATGCCATGAGCAGTTCTTTGCGCAACTCACGATTCTCACAGTATTGCAATACTGGGGTGAATGATGTGCGCTTAGGTGTGAAAAGCCATTCACCTTCGTGTCCAGCAGCGGTTGCCTCTTCTGCAGCCGCAGCCTTAGCTGACTCGGGTAATCCCCTTAACTCTGCTTCATCCTTAACAAAATACTGATACGCATTTGTTTCTGCCACCACATTATTACCAAACTGCAAAGAGAGAAGTCCTAATTCCTTATTAATCTCTTTGAGGCGCTCTTTCTTATCGGCTGGTAGGTTAGCGCCGTTATCGGCAAACATCTTATAGGTTTCAGTGGTCAATCGCATTTGCTCAGCATTCAGTCCTAAATGTTCGCGCTGATCGTACACTGCTTTTACGCGTTGAAAGAGTTGATCATTGAGAATGATACCATCACTCAGTTCGCTCAGCATGGGAGATACCTGCTCAGCAATGGCATTCATCTCATCATTACCATCTGCTTCGAGGACATTGAAGAACACACCCGATACACGCTCCAAGAGCATACCTGTGCGATCGAGTGCCACGATGGTATTATCGAATGTAGGTTCGGCTTGATTAGTCACTATGGCATCAATCTCTGCTTTCTGCTCGGCTATAGCAGCTTCGAAAGCAGGCATGTAATGCTCTATTTTCACTTGGTCAAATGCAGGAACACCATAAGGCGTTTCTGGCGCTTCCAACAGCGGGTTGGATGGATTGCATGCTAATAAAGTCATAGCGATGGCTGATAAAAAAATTGTTTTTTTCATTGTTATTACTATTTATTTTGTAGATTGTATTCGTACATTGCGCTCCATGGACTGCTTTATGCGTTGGCGTAGTTCCAAAGACTGTGTATCTACCTTTTGGTACCAATGTGGGCGGAAATCTTCCGCGAACTTACATTTCGCTAATTTAATCTTTAGATCATCCATTGTGCCACTCACATTCACACCTAAATAGATGGGTTTGAGCACATTGATATCATAATTAAAAGTCATATTGGTATTGTGTCGTCCACCAAGTGCCACCATATAATTATCCATCTGTACACAAAGCGGGTAAAGATCAATCTGATTCTTATAGATAGTCATTTCGGCATTGATAGAGTCTATCTTATTCTCTGTCTTTTTACTAAAGAGCAGGAGTTTGCTGATAGTAGAGAAGGTTTCTCCATCCAATACCACTAAGTCTTTTCCCGTCAGCGAAGCAGCGCCACGCAGTGTGCTCATCTTGGGTTGGTATTGACTATTGAGGTATGTTTCCGCCGCAAGATGGAACTCTGCCTGTCCTTTGAAACTACTCAACATCGGTACCATCTGCTCCACCTCTGGTATAATAGATAATAATTCATCAATATCCACATCAATCATATGATAGTCCAAACCCACATATAAATGGTTAGCACGCGGTGTGCGATACATCGCTGTGAGTTGCAGTTTAGCCGCACGGCATACAAAACCCACCTCATCCAAGACCACTGTGCCATCATTGATATATATTCCGCCCTTGAGGTCCTTCGCTACTTGATTGAATACTTCCACCTCGTGTATATGGGTATTGAGTGCTAAGTTCACATCTGTAGGAACTAAAAATGGTGTCATCGTAGTATCCTTCTGCTGCTCTGGTATTGGTTCTGAAGCCACTTGTTCTTGTTCTTCTGCCCCACTTTCTGCCGAGAACCATTCCAGTAATTGATTAGCATCGCAGTGAGTGCTTGTGATATCTAATTGTCCTTCAAGCACTGCCTTGTGGCGCAACCATCGACCTATATTACGAATCTCTCCTTTGAGACTCAAATCAGATCTACCCATGACTACTTCTGCCTCTTGGATAGCCATTTTTCTATTCGAATAACTAAAATCAATAGAAGGTATATACACTTTCTCTGGCAAACGATTTGGTAGATTCAATTCGCCTTGCTTTATATCTACAACGAGGCGTGGATTCCATTGCTGTAAGATATTTTCACCCTTCTTGTTATAAGCAGCCGAGGCGGTTAGATAAAGTTGCTGTGCACTCACCTCCATCTCGTCCACCATGGACATATATGCTTGCTGTGCATTCAACTCTATTGCAGCAGACAAAGAAGAACGATTAGCACGACGCTTATGAGATGATTGATTCGGGATTTGCAGTTTGGCATTCGCTATAGGCAAATCCACCTCTAATGAATCTTGTGCATAGTGAATATCTGTCAAATCCACATCGGCAGTAAACACACCTTTCTCTATGCGCATATTCAGCAAGTCATCCAAACCAATTGTGGCATTGACTGTTCCTTTTGTCTTGCCAGTGAGCTGCATAGAGTCAGGCAAGAAATAGGTCCAATCCGTCAGTGGTGCATCTACATCCATTTGCACATCAATCTGCATCTTTCCCAATAGGTCATTCACCGTTCCTTTGGCTTTCAACTGACTCTCTTTGGTTTTAGCAGACAAATGATGTATCACCACTTTGGATGGTTGTTTAGCATTGAGGTCTATATCAGCGGTGGCATCGAGTGTGATATGATGCAAGTCATAAGGCAGTGGTTGATAGCGCGCGCTACCTTTTTGTAACAATAGTCGTGCCTTCAGATGCGGCATTTGGGATTCGTTATATACACCTTGGACTGCTATATCCGCTTTCGCTTTCCCGTCTATCTTTATCTCTTTGAGCGAAGAGGTAAGGGAAGTGGGAAGCAATGCTAAGAGCGGTTTTACCTGCCAATCGTCTGTTGTTAGGCGTACATCCATCGTATATTCTCCAGAAGATAGACATGGCGTACCCACCTCTCCATCTATCGTTATCCCATATTCATTCAAGGCACAAATAGCATTATCTATTCTTATCTGCTCCGCACTATTAGCCCACAGGGGTAAATGTAATTGGAACTGATAATGATTAGCATATTGTTCTCCTTGCACGAAAGCATCTATTTGCTCTGCTTTTACATCTAATACCACTCCTAACAATGTATCTTTCTCCACTCCTGCCAACGCGATGGTGGTATGATGCAAAGAGGCTGCTATTTGATTTTTATCATCTCTATACGATACGCTCCGGGCATGAATAGTCATATCCTCGTCCCACCCTATAGATTGTATTCGCCAACCCGTCGTAGTATCCTCCACCACTTCGGTAGTATCACTCAGCGCAATTATATCATAGTTAGTTATACCATCGGCTGATACATATATATTCGCCGTGATGCCTTCTACGGCAAGTTGCTTAATAAATATATCTCCGCGAATAGCATCAAAAGGTTGCACCGATAGCACTATTTTTTCTACCGCCGCCAAGGTATCTGGCGCTAAACTATCAATAGGATGAATGAGCGATACATCGTGTATTTCCACACCCAAATAAGGGAAAGTGGAGAAGAATGTGACTTCTACCTCTCCTATCTCATGTTCGCAAGTAACGAATTTAGTTGCCACTTGTTGAACGATAGGTGTTAAACGCTCTGGAGTGAAGATGAGATAGCAAGCCGTGGTGACGACGAGTAATACCATCATCACCACACTCACAAGCGTCCATGTTATGACCTTCAAGGCTTTTTTCATTCAGCGGCTACTACCTTATTAAAATAGTATTTAAAAGCAGGATATTCTTTTTCGTAATACTCTAATCGTGTATCGGTCAATACAGAAACAACATACACCTTAGGAATATCAGCCCCGCCGTTATCCATGAGATGTATCTCGGTCAATTGGCCATTCGTTTCAAAGAGGTATTTGAACCATCCATTGCCATATGGTAGTAGATCAGACTCGTGCACATCTTCTGCCTCGTTCCATTCGCGGCCATAGAGATAACTTACCTCGTCCGACTGCTCGGTGGTAAACCGCACATAATGCTGGGTATTATCTTCTTGCCACAGACCCTGCAATGCACTCAATTGGAATGATGGTTCTGTTCCACCATTACCCCAGTTGATACAAGAGGTGAAAGCACAAGCAAGGATAGATAAGATAAAAATGATATGTTTTTTCATTGTTTATGCTTTTTGTATAGTGATATGCAGGTTGTATCCATCCATTTCGAGTTCATGCTCGAGGTTCTGTCCATCCGCCAGCGTGATGGATGTAGCCAATACTTGCGATTGGATATACTCTCCGCAATGCAGCACTGCATCGTGTATCTGCTCTGCATCTTCAAGCACGATAGTGATACGATCGGTGATTTCAAGTCCTGACTGCTTGCGGAGGTTTTGGATGCGATTGACTAACTCACGCGCAATACCTTCTTCTATCAGTGCGTCAGTCAATTCGATATCCAATGCGATGGTGAGAATACCATTATTGCTTACCAACCATCCTGGCATATCTTCGGTGATAATCTCCACATCTTCTGCAGTTAAAGTATAACCGCATAGTTCAAAACTTCCATTGGTTTCAAAGGCAGCGATGTCTTCTTGACTCATTTGCGCGATTGCGGCAGCGAGCTGCTTCATCATACCACCCACTTTCTTACCGAGCACTTTGAACTGTGGTTTGATTTTCTTGACGAGTTGAATCTCCGACTGCTCTGCAGGAACGATAACCAGTTCTTTGATATTCACTTCGCTCTTGATCAGTTCAGCCACTTGCAGTAATGCCTCGTTGGTTTCTGCGTCTGGCGTAGGTATAACGGCTTTCTGTAGGGGTTGACGCACATTTTTCTCTGCACGCTTGCGCAGACTGAGAATCATAGAAGTGGCTTGTTGTGCAAGGAACATAGCGCGCTCTAAAGTGCTATCTATCTGCGCTTCGTCCACCACTGGCCATTGGCTGAGGTGTACAGTCTCTCCTGTAAGGTCTCGATAGATACGATCAGCGAAGAAAGGAGCATTCGGTGCCATCAGTTGAGCAACGGTTTTGAGACAGGTGTATAGGGTGTAATAAGCGGCTTGCTTATCATCATCCATCTCGCCACCCCAGAAACGCTTACGATTGAGGCGCACATACCAGTTAGACAAGTCATCTTGCACAAAATCAGAGATGGCACGACCAGCCTTGGTAGGTTCATAGGTTTCATATGCCTCGGTTACCTCTTTGACAAGCGAATTGAGTTTGCTCAACACCCAGTTATCTATCTCTTGCAGGTCTTGGTTCTTTATTCCTTGTTCTGGATTCCATCCATCCACATTGGCATAGAGGGCGAAGAAACCGTAGGTGTTGTATAGTGTGCCAAAGAACTTACGGCGCACTTCGTCCACTCCTTCTGGGTCGAACTTCAGGTTCTCCCATGGGCTAGAGTTGGTGAGCATATA
>CALATT010000076.1 GCA_937891905.1 uncultured Bacteroidales bacterium
ATCATGCAGAACGACCGCTCTTTCCGCCGTACACAACCTCGTTGGAAAGGTGCTGGTGTGGCAGTACCTGTTTTCTCGCTGCGCACTGAGGAGGGATTTGGTATCGGTGAATTCCAAGACTTGAAGAAAATGGCAGATTGGGCTGCTATGACGGGTCAGCAGATGATTCAAACACTGCCTATCAATGATACTACTTTGCGTCATAACAACCTCGACTCCTATCCATACAATGCCGTTTCAGTCTTCGCATTGCATCCAATATATATCAATATTGAGCAGATGGGTCGCTTAACCCCTGCGCAGAAGAAGAAATACGAGGCACAAAAAGCAGAGTTTAATGCCAAGACGATAGCTGATTATCAGTGTGTTTATGATGCGAAGATGGTTTTCTTTAAGGCGCTCTATAAGCAAGATAAAGATGCTCTCTTCTCTTCTGCTGAATATAAAGCATTCGTAGAAAAGAATAATAGTTGGTTGGAGCCATATGCTGCTTTCTTGAGTAAGCGTGACAAGCAACCAAAAGATTTCTATAAGTTCTTGCAGTTCTATGCCGATAAGCAATTAGCTGATGCGGTGGCTTATGCACACTCTATCGGTGTGGCTATGAAGGGTGATATACCTATTGGTATCTCTCCAGACTCAGTAGATGCGGTAGAGTTCCCAGAACTATTCAACCTCAATGCCTCTGCGGGTGCACCACCCGATGACTTCTCTATCAGTGGTCAGAACTGGGGTTTTCCAACCTATAACTGGGATGAGATGGCAAAAGATGGTTTTGGATGGTGGAAACAACGCTTCCAGAAGATGCAAGACTATTTTGATGCGTATCGTGTGGATCATATCCTTGGTTTCTTCCGTATTTGGCAGATGCGCAAGACGGATGTGTGGGGATTGTGTGGTCATTTCGTACCTGCACTGCCATACAGTTATGACGATCTCTGCGCACAAGGTGTATGCCTTGACTGGGACCGTATGACCAAACCATATATCCGCTCTAATTTCTTAGGCGATGTATTAGGATATGATACAGAGTGGGCAAAAAATAACGCTTTGCAGACTCGTGATGGATATATCTACTGGTTCAGACCTGAGTTTGATACACAAGCTAAGGTTCAAGCATGGTATGATGCTTTGATGGCAGATGAGAAAGCTTTGGCGGCAACAGGATTATCAGCTGAGGCGGCGAAAAACCTCTGCGATGGACTTATTTACTTGCACTGCGAGGTGCTGATGGTAGAGGACCAAAAGAATCCAGGTTGGTTACACCCACGCATCTCTATCTATCAGAGCCATTCATTCAATGAGTTGTACTCAGACCAGAAAGAGGTTCTGATGCGTATATACAATGACTATTTCTTCCGTCGTCATACAGGTTTCTGGCGTGATTCTGCTATGCGCAAACTGCCTACATTGATTGGTGCAACGAAGATGCTCTGCTGTGGCGAGGACTTGGGTATGGTGCCTGCTTGTGTGCCTGATGTGATGCATGAATTGCAGATTTTGAGTCTCGAGATTCAGCGTATGCCAAAAGACCCAACCGTTGCTTTTGCACACCCAGCTGATGCTCCTTATCAAAGTGTATGTACAACAGGTACACACGATATGAATCCGCTTCGTGCATGGTGGGAAGAGGACCGTGCGGTGACACAGCAGTTCTATAATGACCAAATGGGTTGGTGGGGAGAAGCACCACAAGAGATGACACCAGAGATAGCAGAGTTCATTATCAATCAGCATATGTACAGTCCTGCTATGTGGGTGATCTTACCACTCCAAGATTGGATGGCTATTGATGGCGATGTGCGCCTCAAGGACCAGCATGCCGATCGTATCAATGTGCCTGCTAATCCAAGACATTTCTGGAACTGGCGCATGCATATCTCCATTGAACAACTGCTCAAGGAAGATAAACTGAATGCAAAAGTGAAGAAACTGACAAGCGTTCGATAATAGACAAAAGAAAATCAGCGAGGAAGCAACCTCGCTGATTTTATTTATTGGACAAATTGGTCTAATTAGTCTAATTGGGCAAATTAGTCTAATGGGTTGTTATTAGATGCTGAGTGTGAGCATGGCCTGCCATTTATCTTCCTTGATGTCTTTCTTTTGGTGGATTGCCTTGGTGAGTGGTACCAGCACTATCTCTTCATTCTGAATACCTACCATCACATTGCGTTGCTCATCCATGAGTGCTTGTACGGCGGCGATGCCTAATCGTGAGGCCAAGATACGGTCTGAAGCGGTGGGGCTTCCTCCGCGTTGGAGGTGACCAAGAATAGTAACGCGTGTAGAGTATTCAGGGTGCTCTTTCTCAATTATAGATGCCACAGCATTCGCTCCTCCTTCGATTGCATGCTCTTGAACGAGTACGATAGATGAGTTTTTAGACTTACGGCGACCGTTACCAATCGCGTCTTCTATCTGATCCATGATAGTGGCTCTCTCAGGGATGATTGCAGCTTCGCAACCACCTGCAATGGCAGCATTGAGGGTGAGGAAACCTGCATCGCGTCCCATCACTTCAACAAGGAAGACACGCTCGTGGCTGGTGGCTGTATCACGCAGTTTATCAATACACTCCATGATGGTGCTCAGCGATGTGTCGTAACCAATAGTGGCGTCAGTGCCCCATAGGTCATTATCGATTGTGGCTGGTATGCCGATGACGGGTATATTAAACTCTTGTGCGAAGATGCGCGCTCCTGTGAAAGTGCCATCTCCACCGATGACGATGAGTGCGTCAATCTGTTCGCGCACGAGTGTCTCGTATGCTTGTTTGCGTCCTTCCGCTGTAGTGAACTCAGGGCAACGGGCAGATTTGATGATTGTACCACCGCGTTGGATGATACCAGACACATCCTGCGATGTGAATGGTTTCACTTCGCCATCAATCAGTCCGCGATAACCACGATAGATGGCTTTTACTTGCCATCCTTGGCTAATAGCCGCGCGGGTCACGGCACGCACAGCTGCATTCATACCTGGTGCATCGCCACCGGAAGTGAGAACGCCAATAGTGTTGATCTTATATTCCATTGTGTAGTAATTAGTAGTCAGTATTGAGTAGTGAGTAGTGTGTCTTTTACTTTTTTCATTAGCCAGAGTGGGGTGCTGGTGGCACCACAGATACCAATTTGAATGGTAGAAAGAGGAATAGAGAAAGTGGAAAGATCAATAGTCTCTACTTCTTCAGGTTGACTAACAAAAATCGTGCGAGGATTTGCTTCTAAGCAATGATTGAATAAGACACGCGCATTGCTGGATTTTTTACCACCTACAAAAATGACCACATCGTGTGCTCTTGCGAAATCTTGTAGTCGCTGTACTCTATTGGCTACATTGCGGCAAATAGTGTCATGGTACTCAAAGATAGGTGGGTTTTGCTGTGCTTCTTCGGTCTGTAGTAATTTATTTTGTATCGCCTGTACCAGTGCTTGGAAACCTTCTACCGATTTGGTTGTTTGTGAGAAAAGATAGATAGGGCGCGCGAAATCAATGCGGTCTATTTGGTCAACTGACTCAATGACGATAGCCGTGTTGTTGGTTTGTCCTTGCAGACCGATGACTTCCGCATGTCCGGTTTTGCCAAAGATAACTATCTGTGGTGGTTGTTGCTCATCATTCTTATGCTTCTCATAGCAAGCACGAATACGATCTTGTAGTTTCTTGACCACGGGACAAGTGGCGTCTGTGATGTCTATGGCACGCTGTTGGGCTATCCAATAGGTGCTTGGTGGTTCCCCGTGCGCGCGTAATAAGACGCGAGAGTGGGATGGGAGTGTGCGCAGGTCGTCGTAGTCGATGGTTTGCAATCCTAATGCTTCTAATCGGTTCACTTCCTGTCCATTATGCACAATATCCCCCAAGCAGTATAGATTGCCGTGTTGCAGTTCTTTCTCTGCTGCTTGTATGGCGCGCGTGACACCAAAGCAAAATCCACTATGTGTATCTATCTCAACCTTCATAGGGGCGCCCCATGATGCGTTCGTATTTGTTTTTAAATGCTTTGTCGTACAAGTCGCACACTACCAGTAATTGTTCTTCAGGAGTCATATTGCTATTATCTACTACGATAGCGTCGTCTGCTTGTCGCAGGGGTGACTCGGCGCGGTGTGTGTCTCTATAATCGCGGTCATTGACATCTGCCAGTACCTCTTCGTAATTAGGATGCTCGCCTTTGCCAACCAGTTCGTCAAATCGGCGTTGTGCACGCACTTCAGGGCGCGCGGTGAGGAAAAGTTTTAGATCTGCGTTTGGAAAAACGACAGTGCCTATGTCACGACCGTCCATTACTACGCCTCGTTCGCCCATTTGTTGCTGCTGTGCGACAAGGAATGCACGCACTTCTTTTATTTGCGATATCTCGCTGGCACGATTGCCTACTTCAAGTGTGCGAATGGATGACTCCACATCTTCTCCGTTTAAGATCACATGTTGTGCCCCATCTGCGGTGGTTGTGAAATCAATATGCACTTGTGCCAGCATTTGGATGATGCTCTCTGGTTGGGTGATATTTTGCCGCATCATGAATAGCGCGATAGCGCGGTACATAGCACCTGTGTCCACATAAGTGGAGCAAGCGTGCTTGGCAAGCGCCTTGGCAATGGTTGATTTGCCGCAAGAGGAGTAGCCGTCGATGGCTACAGTCAATGGTAACATCATATGATTATTTGAGTAGCGAGTTAATATCTAATGTTAGTCCTACTTGGTAGGAGAAATTGGACTTGGTGAGTTGACTCATAGCAAATCCCAAGCGTGCTTGCTTGATTCGTACGCCTGCGCCAAGAGAAAATCCTGCGAGTGAACGCTGGTCGATGAGGTTGAGTTCGGCACGACGGCGGTGGTTGTAACTGAGGGCGATGTAGAATCGCTCACTCTTAGGCACAATCTCTATTGACCATATAGTATGACGGAAAAGCATGTCGTACCATTTTACATCGTGTGGAATGATGTCACCTGTGGTAGGACTCTTGTCTAAGCTGCTCCATTCGTAGTGAAGATTCCATGTTTGCAGATTATGTAGCTGCAGATGGAATCGCAGTGGTGCATGTTTGATTTTATAGGTAAGTCCCAATTGCAGATTGAGTGGTAACATCTCATGATTGGTGCCTCCTTCTTCTGAGTAGAATCCTTTGAGTTGCCATCCTATATTTTGCAGCACGAGTCCCATCTGGAAGGTGGAGTCTCTGGTAACAAAATGGGCACCGATATCCGCACCAATAGCAAAAGATGAGTATGCCTCGTAGATTGAATAGACGGGTTTGAGTGTGACGCCCACTTTCCAGCATGGATGTAGTTGGCGCGCGTACATGATATCAACGAGAATATCTCGTGCTCCGAAAGAACCGCCTGTGAGATTTCCTTTCTCGTCTGCATACTGCATATGGCCGTAGTCGAGGTAGTGGAGACCTACTGCGAAGTAGTTAGGTTTTGCTGGTTTATCACTTGTCTCTTTCGATAGGAGAGAAGGTGCTTCTGCAAAATTATGCCCATAGAGCACCGAACCGAACATGGTGCCAGGTAGGTAATAGGAGAAGTTTAATTGCAGCACTTGGTGTGTGGTGGCGTGGAGTAGGGCAGGATTGCACATTGCCATGGATACATCTCCATCGCTGAGACTGACATTGCTGCCTCCTAATGCGTTTAGGCGTGAGGAGGTGGGCAAACTCATGAATGAGAATACCGAGCGCCCTGCACTGGATACTTGTGCATAGATAGAACTGGTCAATGCGCAGAGCAAAAGAAATACTATGTATTTGCGTATAGCCACAATCAGGCAATGTAAATTAAAATCGGGTACAAAGATACATAAAAAAGTTTAAAGTTTAAAGTTTAACGATTAAAGAATGTGATTTTTATGTCAAAAAACATGTTTTTCCTAATTATTATGCGCATGCGCTTGCGCATATGAAAAAAAAATAGTACTTTTGCAGCGCAAAAGGTGTGGCGGTATTGAGGTTGCCATGCAGAAGATGCAAACAAATAGCAGCAAACAATAAAATTAACTTAAATAATAATTAAAAAACACAAACAATTTATGTGGTTAAAAGATTCATCTATTGGCCGTAAGTTCGTTATGAGCATTAGCGGTTTGGCATTAGTGTTCTTCTTGATTTTCCACGGATGTATGAACCTTGCATTGGTTTTTTCTGAGGAAGCGTATAACACGATTTGTCGTTTGTTGGGAGCTAACTGGTATGCATTGATTGCTACTCTCGGTTTGGCGTTCCTTGTATTAGTTCACTTCAGTTATGGTATCTACCTCACTATTCAAAACCGTGCAGCTCGTGGTAACGACAAGTATGCAGTTCGCGGAAAGAAAGAGGGTGTAGATTGGGCATCAGAGAATATGTTGGTGCTTGGATTTGTAGTGATTGGTTTCATTGTGTTGCACTTGGCTAATTTCTGGTTCAAGATGCAGTTCACCGAGATTATGCACATTTTGGGTGCTCATGATTTTGCAGTGAGCGAATTTGCGCCAACCGATGGTGCGGGTCTTGTTAAGGCATTGTTTACTACTCCTATCTGGGGCCAAGTGTACTGCGTGCTCTACCTCGCATGGTTGGTAGCTTTGTGGTTCCATTTGAATCACGGTGTATGGTCTGCAATGCATACCATGGGATTGAATAACCTCAAATGGGAGAAGCGCACCAAAGTGATTGGTTGTATCATTGCTACTATCGCAGTATTGCCTTTCGCAGTAGTTGTATTCTATTACTTAGGCATGGGAATTGGAATGCTTTGTGCATAATAACTGATTGATACAAAAAGAAATATAAATAACCATAGATATGGCAACAAAAACAGTAAAAGCGCAGGTTATTACGCCTGAAATGGCGAAGATACCAGCAGGTCCATTAGAGCAAAAATGGACTAATTACAAGAATCATCAAAAATTAGTGAACCCTGCCAATAAGCGTCGTTTAGATGTGATTGTGGTAGGTACAGGTTTGGCAGGTGCGTCAGCAGCTGCTTCATTGGCAGAGATGGGCTTTAATGTGCTCAATTTCTGCATTCAAGATAGTCCACGCCGTGCGCACTCTATCGCAGCGCAGGGTGGTATCAATGCTGCGAAGAACTATCAGAACGATGGTGACTCTATTTATCGCTTGTATTATGATACCATCAAGGGTGGTGACTATCGTGCTCGCGAAGCGAATGTATATCGTTTGGCAGAGGTAAGTAATAGCATTATCGATCAATGTGTGGCACAGGGTGTTCCTTTCGCACGCGAATACGGCGGATTGCTTGACAACCGCTCTTTCGGTGGTGCGCAGGTTAGCCGTACCTTCTATGCCAAGGGTCAGACAGGTCAGCAGTTGTTATTAGGTGCTTATAGCGCACTGAGCCGTCAGATTGGTAAAGGCAAAGTGAAGATGTACACCCGTTATGAGATGTTGGATATCGTGATGATAGCAGACGAGAATGGTGAGAAGCGTGCACGCGGTATCATCGCTCGCAACCTTGTGACTGGTCGCATCGAGCGCTTCTTCGCACATGCAGTAGTAGTAGGTACTGGTGGATACGGAAATACTTTCTTCCTCTCTACCAATGCAATGGCTTCTAACGGTTCTGCTGCTATGCAGATGTATCGTCATGGCGCATATTTTGCAAACCCATGTTATGCACAGATTCACCCAACATGTATTCCAAAGCACGGCGACTTCCAATCTAAGTTGACTTTGATGTCAGAGTCACTCCGTAACGACGGTCGTATCTGGGTTCCAAAAAAATTAGAGGATGCTAAGCGTCTGCAAGCAGGTGAGATCAAGGGTCGTGATATCCCAGAAGAGGATCGCGATTACTACTTGGAGCGTCGTTATCCTGCGTTCGGTAACCTCGTTCCTCGTGATGTAGCATCTCGTGCTGCTAAGGAGCGTTGCGATAAGGGCTATGGTGTAAACA
>CALATT010000077.1 GCA_937891905.1 uncultured Bacteroidales bacterium
TTGTGAATATGCTGTACTAGTATCATTACTAGAAATGGATAATGAATTATATAATAATGGAATAGTAGATGTATCTTATAAATATCCTAAGATGTATGTTATTCGTCCGCAGTTCTTTGTGCCGCTCATCACACTGCTTTGCCAAACGAGCCGCAAGAGTTTAGAGGCCAAGCGTGAGTTAGCACTCGTCAAAGCGCAGCAAGTAGATGTGACGAATTTCGAAGATAAATTAGCGCAGTTTAAGGAGGGGTTCGGTAGGAATGTGCGATTAGCTAATGACCGATTCCAAGATGCTATAGATGAGATAGACAAGACTATCCAGCACTTGACCAAAGTGAGAGAGAATCTTGTTAAATCGGGTGATAACCTCAATATGGCGGATAAGAAATTACAGGAAGTAACTATCAAACGCCTCACGCATAATAATCCTACGATGAAGGCTAAGTTTGAGGAAGCACGCCAGCAGAATAATACAACTACAATAATAGATAATACAGATGTTGAATAAAACCAAAACACATTAATATATATCATGAAAAAGGAAATCCAATTTTCGCTCGTTTATCGAGACATGTGGCAGAGTAGTGGTAAGTATGTGCCACGCAAAGACCAATTAGCACGCATCGCGCCTGTAATCATTGATATGGGCTGCTTTGATCGAGTAGAGACTAATGGTGGTGCCTCGGAGCAGGTTAATCTATTGTATGGTGAGAATCCAAACCAAGCAGTGCGTACCTTTACCAAACCATTTAATGAAGTGGGTATCAAAACCCATATGTTGGATCGCGGACTGAATGCATTGCGTATGAATCCTGTTCCTGCGGATGTGCGCCAGTTGATGTATAAGGTAAAGCATGCGCAAGGCGTGGATATTACGCGTATCTTCTGTGGTTTGAATGATCCTCGCAATATTATTCCTTCTATCAAGTGGGCTAAAGAGGCTGGTATGACAGCACAGGCTACAATGTGTATCACATTCTCTCCTGTACATACGGTGGAGTATTATGTGAATTTGGCAGAAGAACTGATTGCTAATGGTGCGCAGGAGATCTGCTTGAAGGATATGGCAGGCATTGGTCGCCCTACTATGTTGGGTGAGATAGTAGCTGCTATCAAGGCACAGCACCCAGATATTATCATCCAATACCATGGCCATACAGGTCCTGGTTTCTCTGTGGCTTCGATGTTAGAGGTAGCAAAAGCGGGAGCAGATGTATTGGATGTGGCTATGGAACCACTCAGTTGGGGTATGGTACACCCAGATGTGATCACCATACAAGCAATGCTCAAGCAAGCAGGTTTCTTGGTGAAGGATATCAATATGAAGGCTTATATGGAGGCGCGTAACCTTAGTCAAGAATTTATTGATGACTTCTTGGGTTACTGGATTGACCCTCGTAATAGCAAGATGACTTCTCTTCTTGTAGGATGTGGCCTACCAGGCGGTATGATGGGTTCGCTCATGGCTGACCTCAAGGGTATGCACGCTGCTATCAATGCTAACTTAGCGAAGCGCGGAGAGAAAACACTCAGCGAAGATGAGTTGTTGGTGGAGCTCTTCCAAGAAGTGCAACGCGTATGGCCAATGTTGGGCACTCCTTGCCTCGTAACACCATTCTCACAATATGTAAAGAATGCAGCCCTGATGAATTTATTCAGTAAGTCAATGGGAGAAAAACCATTCTCACGCATGGACCCTGCTATGTGGGGTATGATACTCGGCAAATCGGGTAGATTGCCAGGCACACTCGCGCCTGAAATCATTGAATTGGCCAAAGAGAAGAATATGGAGTTCTACACAGGTGACCCACAAGCCCTTTATCCAAATGAACTGCCTAAATATATTGCTGAAATGGAGCAGTTAGGTTGGGATCGTGGCCAAGATGATGAAGAACTATTTGAATTTGCAATGCATGAGAAGCAATACCGTGAGTATAAATCAGGTTTGGCAAAAGAGCAATTCAATAAAGATCTACTTGAGCGTATGGAGAAAGCAGCAAAGGGCGGTCAGCAAGTTGTATTCCTCTCTGCAGCCGATAAGCGCGCTATTCTGCATCCAAATGCAGAGCCCATCGAATTGGCACATAGCGGTTCGTTGCTTTGGGAATTGGATTATAACGAGCAAAGCCAAGCGCCTGTGTATGGCACTCGATTTATGCAGGGACAACCTATCGCTTATCTGCAAACCCCACACGGTATAGAGACGATTCTTGCACCAGAAAACTGCTCAATCGTATCTATTGAGAAAGCACAGGGTGCTAAGGTTTCCAAGGGAGATACCATTGCTTGGGTGCAGAAAGTAGAGGGATTAGAGATGGTGAAGACGGAAGCGAAAAAAATAGTAGCTAAAGCAAAGAAAGCGGTGAAAGAAGCTATGCAAACAGTGGATACAGAGGTGAAAAAGACCACTAAATCCGCATGGAAAAGCCGCAAAAACATAGAAATGGATTAATATACTAATCGTTACAACAATGAAAAAGTACAATTTTAATGCAGGACCGAGTATCCTGCCGCAAGAGGTTATCGAGCAAACGGCAAATGCAGTAAAGGATTTTCAGGGCGAAGGATTATCCATCTTGGAGATAAGTCACCGCGCTAAGTATTTCCAACCTGTCATGGACGAGGCAGAGGCGCTGATGAAAGAATTGCTGGGAGTACCAGAGGGATATAGAGTGCTTTTCCTTGGTGGCGGTGCAAGTATGCAATTCTGTATGTTGCCATTCAATATGCTTGAGAAAAAAGCTGCTTATCTCAATACGGGCGTATGGTCAAAGAAAGCCATCAAAGAGGCAAAAGGATTTGGCGAGGTAGTAGAAGTGGCTGCAAGTACCAATTCTATTCCAAGCGATTACGAGATTCCACAGGATGTAGATTATTTCCACATCACCACCAATAACACTATTTATGGTACTGAGATTAGCGATGCTAAGTTGCAGCAGATATATGCTAAGAAAGGCAATGTGGCTTTGATAGCAGATATGTCTTCTGATATTCTCAGTCGTCCTATTGATGTGAGCCAATACGATATTATTTATGGTGGTGCGCAGAAGAACCTTGCCCCAGCGGGTGTTACATTCGTTATCGTCAAAGAGGCATGCTTGGGTAAAGTGAGCCGTTATATACCTACAATGCTTAATTATCAAACCCATATAGATGGTGGTTCCATGTTCAATACACCTCCTGTGCTGCCTATCTACACCGCATTGCTCACACTTCGTTGGCTCAAAGCCAATGGTGGCTTAGAGTGGATCGAGAAGCGTAATAAAGAGAAAGCAGATCTGCTCTATAAATGCTTGGACGAGTCCAAACTATTCACACCTACAGTGATGGATGCAGAGGACCGCTCACGCATGAATATATGCTTCGTATTCAAACCAGGTTATGAGGACTTGCAAGATGACTTCTTTAAGTTCGCCACCTCCAAAGGAATGGTGGGTATCAAGGGGCACCGCCTTGTGGGTGGTTTCCGTGCAAGTTGCTACAATGCAATGGATATAGAAGGTGTGCAAGCCCTCGTAGATTGTATCAAGGAATACGAGGCAATGCATTAATCAAATGACGAACTATAAAATACAAATTGTATGAAACTTTTAGTTGCAACAGAAAAACCTTTTGCTAAGGTGGCTGTAGATGGCATTCGTGAAGTGGCTGAGCAAGCAGGTATTGAGTTAGTACTCTTGGAGAAATATACGGATAAGCAACAATTACTCAATGCCGTTGCAGATGTAGAGGCAATCATCGTGCGCTCAGATAATATAGACGAGGCAGTGCTTGACGCGGCAAAGAACCTCAAAATCGTTGTTCGCGCGGGAGCAGGTTACGATAATATAGACCTCAATGCCGCCACAGCACATAATGTAGTGGTGATGAATACACCGGGGCAAAATAGCAATGCCGTTGCCGAATTGGCTTTTGGATTTATGGTGTATGCCGTTCGCAATATGTATAACGGCACTTCAGGTACTGAACTCAAAGGCAAGAAACTCGGTATCCATGCCTTTGGCAATGTGGGACGCAATGTAGCGCGTATCGCTAAAGGCTTTGGTATGGAAATCTATGCATACGATGCATATTGCTCCAATGAGGTGATGAGTGCTGCAGGAGTAATACCTGTTAATTCACCAGAAGAACTATACCAAACATGCGATGTAATCAGTCTGCATATCCCTGCTACCCCTGAAACAAAAGCAAGCATCAACTATGCCTTGGTAGGCAAGATGCCAAAAGGCGGACTATTGGTCAATACAGCACGCAAAGAAGTGATAGACGAAGAGGGACTTATCACGCTCATGCAAGAGCGCAATGACCTCAAGTATATGACCGATGTAATGCCTGCTGCCGATACCAAGTTCCGCACACTATTTGAAGGCAGATATTTTGCTACGCCTAAGAAAATGGGCGCACAGACCGCAGAGGCAAATATCAATGCGGGCATCGCGGCTGCAAAGCAGATAGTCGATTTTATACAAAATGGTAACACACGATTCCAAGTAAATAAATGAGATATTTATTGAATATTCTTTTAATCATTTGTGTTGTATTATCTACCTACGCATCCGATATCAAATGCGTAGGTAGTGCAACGCAGGTTATCAATGGAAAAGATACACTGTTTGTTTTTAAGGAAGAGATACATTTGCGCTCCACAGTAGGCAATGTGGATTGGTATAGCACGGATGGCACACGCATTGCCTCCAATACCGGTGAAATTTACCCAGATGAAGGAGCCTACTATGTAGTGACAGGCACACGCAAGTCCACACCTGTCTATGTATTTCTATACAAAGAGATAGACCCCAATTTATCCTTGTCTATTCAACCTGAATGTGAGCGTACCACGCTCACCCTTACAGGCAACATAGAGCCAATTACCTACAAGCGCATGGATGCTACTACGGGCATTTATGAGCGCGAGTGTACGATCCAATACAACGCCCTTGCGTGGAATACAGAGGAGTGGGTAGATTCTGCTGCTCAAGTACTAACCACCTTACATACAGGTGATTATGATTTGCCTCCACTATATGGGCCTACACCTATCACCCTTTGCTACGACGCAACTATACGCGAGGCGCTGGGATTAGACTCAACTTGCATCCGTGCCGAACTATTGGAATCAGATGTCAAAGCCGTCAAGTTCGAACTCACCTCACTTGCCACCACTCGAGGTAAAGAGGGCGAGAAAAGCAACGAACGCAATCGACCTACCAGCCAATTACTCATCGAGAGTTCGGAATATAGTGGTCCATTAGAAGTGGCATTCTATAGCAATCCAACCCCTGGAGTACTCTATTACGACTGGCATATCTATCACGGAGCGGACCTTATCATCACGCGAAATGACAAGGATATACGCTATACCTTCTCATCCCCAGGTAGTTACAGAGTGCTATGCAAGGTGAATAACGCTTCTTGTACTGCCGATTCTATGGAAGTGAAGATCAATATTTCTGAGTCTTATCTGGCTGTGCCGAATGTGTTTACACCTAATGGCGACGGCATGAATGATGAATTCCGTGTGGCATATCGTTCCCTCAAGGAATTCCATATATGGGTATATAATCGCTGGGGAAAACTGGTATATGAGTCCACAGATCCAGCGAAAGGGTGGGATGGTACTATCAATGGCCGACCTGCCGCAGAAGGAGCATATTTCTATGTGGTACGCGCCAAAGGTACCGACGCTGATAAGTATGCCGATTATATAGGACTCAAAGCTACATACAACAAGAAAAAAATAGAGGCCGATAAATCCGTTATAGGTATCTATCAAATGTCAGGCGATATTAATCTCATACGAGGATCAAGAAAATAACTAATTACTAACAATATGAAAAAAACAATTTTATCTATGGCTTTAGCCACCACAGTACTCGCTGCGTCTGCAGCCACTAATCCGTTCTTTGAATACAAGAACTGGAAAACCCCACATGGCACATATCCATTCAATGAGATATACGCCGAGCATTACATGCCTGCTTTTGAAGAGGCTATGAAACGCGGATTACAAGAGATAGACGAAATAGTCAATAATCCAGCAGCTCCTACATTCGCCAATACAATCGAGGCATACGAAGCTTCTGGTGAAATGCTCTCTATCGTAGCGGGATGTTTCTACAACCTCACTTCTGCAGAGACCAACGACTCACTCCAGCAAATAGAAATCGAACTGAGTCCTAAGATGTCTGAGTACTCTGCTACCATCCGTCTCAACGAGGGATTATTCAAGCGTATTAAGGCTGTTTATGACCAGAAAGATAAACTCAAACTCAATAAGGCGCAAGTGAAACTATTGGAAGATATATACGATAGTTTTGCAAATAACGGTGCCAACTTGAGTGCAGAAGATAAGCAAACATACCGCGAATTGAGTGCTAAACTGAGCAAACTCACCCTTCAATACGGTCAAAATGTGCTGAAGGCTACCAATGCATGGACGATGCTCATCACCGATGAGGCACTCTTAGCAGGACTGAACGAGGATACCAAGAATATTCTCAAAGAGAATGCAGCCAAGAAAGGAGTAGAAGGATGGATGCTCAATCTCAAACCTACTACCTATATCCCTGTGATGCAAGACCTTGACAATAGAGACATCCGCCGTGAGTTATACACCGCATACAATACACGCTGCATTGGCGGCGAATATGATAATACAGCGCTCATCGTTGAGATTGTCAATACACGCCTTGCTCTTGCTAATCTATTTGGCAAGAAGAACTATGCAGAGAAAGCGCTCTATAACCGCATGGCAGAGACACCAGAGAATGTCTATTCACTACTCAACCAATTGCGCGATGCGTACACCCCAGCAGCCAAAGCAGAAGCACAAGAATTACAGGAATACGCCACCTCACACGGATTATATGCTACTCTGCAAGCATGGGACTGGACATATTATAGCAAGAAACTCAAACAAGAGAAATATAGCATTTCCGATGATGACTTGCGTCCATATTTCGAATTAGAGAATGTGAAGAAAGGTGTATTCGGATTGGCAGAACGCTTGTTTGGAATCAAATTCAAAGAGAATAAGAATATTCAGGTGTATCACCCAGAAGTGACAGCTTATGAGGTATTTGACGAGAAAGGTAAGTTCCTTGCTGTCTATTATACCGATTTCCACCCCAGAGAGGGCAAGCGCGGCGGTGCATGGATGAATGATTTCCAACCACAATACAAAGTGGGTAAGAAAGATCATCGTCCACATATCGTCAATGTGATGAATTTCACCCGACCTACAGCAGACAAACCTGCTTTATTCACCTATGACGAGGTACGCACTTTCTTGCATGAGTTCGGTCACGGATTGCACGGTATGCTCACACGCTGCCAATACGCATCGCAGAGCGGTACCAATGTGCCACGAGATTTCGTCGAACTGCCTTCACAATTCAATGAGAACTTCCTCGATGAGAAAGAGTTCCTCGATACCTTCGCTAAGCACTACAAGACAGGCGAGGCATTGCCACAAGACTTACTCGATAAGATGCATGCCAGCCAAACATACCACGCTGCTTATGCATGCTTGCGCCAACTCTCATTCGGTTACCTCGATATGGCTTGGCACTCATTGGAGAAACCATTCGTAGCAAGCGAGGAGTTAGGCGTAGTGGAGTCTGTTATCCGCTTCGGTAACCAAGCCATGGATCAAGTGGCCGTAGTGCCTACCGTACCTGGCACACAGATGGAGACCGCCTTCACACATATCTTCTCAGGTGGATACGCAGCGGGATACTATAGCTATAAATGGTCCGAACTGCTCGACGCAGACGCATTCTCTGTCTTCAAAGCCGCACAGAAAGCCAAAAAAGGTACTATCTTCGATAAGAAAGCAGCTAAACTATATAGAGAGAACATCCTTGAGAAGGGTGGTACCGAAAAAGCAATGGAGCTCTATAAGAAGTTCCGTGGTGCAGAACCAACTATTGACGCACTCTTAGAGCGCGATGGCATTAAGAAATAACAGCATGCAAACAATACGAGAAATATACCGCATTGGCCATGGTCCCAGTAGTAGTCATACGATGGGACCACGCCGTGCTGCAGAACTCTTTTTAGAGCGCCACCCTAATGCAGCCAAGTACCAAGCACACCTCTATGGCAGTCTGTCAGCAACAGGAAAAGGACACCTCACAGACGCTGCTATCATCGATGTAATTCCTTCCATAGAGATCGTATGGCATGATGAGTTCTTGCCTTTCCATCCCAATGGATTACGCTTTATGGCATGGGATGAGAATGAACAACTATTGGAGGAATGGACCGTCTATTCCGTAGGTGGTGGCGCACTATCCGAAGGACAAGATGATAAACCCCAGGAATCGCCCAATATATACCCATTAACCACCTTAACCCAAATAGCCGAATACTGCGAGCAAATGGGGTGGGACTACTGGGAATATGTAGAGCACTACGAAGGCAAAGAGATCTGGGACTACCTGCGCGAAGTATGGCAAGTGATGCGCGACTCTATCGAGCGGGGCTTGGACCACGAGGGTGTATTGCCTGGCGAATTGCGTCTGCGCCGTAAAGCTCCCAGTTATTATATTAAGGTAGCGGGATACAAGGATAATCTTCGCACACGCGGATTAGTCTTCTCCTATGCGCTCGCGGTAAGCGAAGAGAATGCGTCGGGAGGAAAGATTGTGACGGCACCTACATGCGGTTCAAGTGGCGTGCTGCCTGCCGTCCTCTACCATACATGGCGCTCACGCAATTTCTCGGAAACACGCATCCTACACGCACTCGCCACAGCTGGCCTATTTGGTAATGTGGTCAAGCATAATGCTTCTATCTCAGGAGCTGAAGTGGGATGTCAAGGCGAGGTAGGCGTAGCATGCGCTATGGCGTCAGCGGCTGTCAACCAACTCTTCGGAGGAACACTCGCGCAGATTGAGTACGCAGCAGAAATGGGTCTGGAGCATCACCTTGGCATGACCTGCGACCCTGTTTGCGGACTCGTACAAATACCCTGCATAGAGCGAAATGCTTTCGCAGCCGCGCGCGCATTAGATAGTAATATGTATGCAGCTTTTTCAGATGGAAAACACACGGTCTCTTTTGATAGAGTAGTGGAGGTAATGAAGCAAACAGGACATGACCTACCTTCGCTTTATAAAGAAACATCACAAGGAGGATTAGCAAAAGGAATATAAACCATACATACGATTGATTGTAATGAAAGTAATGAAATTTGGTGGCACATCGGTAGGATCGCCACAACGAATGAAGAGTGTAGCCACTTTGATCACAGACAACGATAGAAACATAGTAGTTTTATCAGCAATGAGTGGCACAACAAATAGTTTATTGGAAATAGCCGATTATCTATACAAGCAAAATCTCGAGGGAGCAGGACTGTGTATCAATAAATTAGAGGAGAAATACAAAGCACATATTGATGAATTATACAGCACAGATGAATACAAGCAAAAGGCATGGCTAACCATCCACGCTATATTCGATACCATCCGTAGCTGTACCAAAGGACTTTTCTCTGAGAAAGAGGAAAAAATCATCGTGGCACAAGGCGAGATGATGAGCACCAATATGATGACCTATTATCTATTGGAAAAGGGCTATAAAGTGGCACTCATTCCTGCATTGGAATATATGCGTACCAACGAAGATTGTGAACCAGATTTCAAATATATTCAAGACCACCTACAGCAGCAGTTGGCTCTTTATCCCGATGCCGAAATAATTATCACACAGGGATTTATCTGTCTCAATCATGCAGGTGAGATAGATAATCTCAAGCGCGGTGGAAGTGACTATACTGCCTCTTTGGTAGGAGGAGCTATTGAAGCCTCTGAAATACAGATTTGGACCGATATCGATGGCATGCATAATAATGACCCACGATTTGTACCCAATACCACACCAGTAGGACACTTGCATTTTGACGAAGCAGCTGAGTTGGCGTATTTCGGGGCTAAAATTCTACACCCTACATGTATCTTACCCGCCAAATATGCGAATGTGCCTGTCAAACTGCTCAATACCATGGACCCTACGGCGCCGGGCACTATTATCAGCAATATGATTGAGCACCGCAAGATAAAAGCGGTGGCTGCCAAAGATAATATCGTGGCCATCAATATCACATCCAGCCGAATGTTATTGGCCTACGGTTTCCTGCGCAAAGTATTTGAGATATTTGAGAATTATAAGACCAGTATCGATATGATTTGCACCTCTGAGGTGGGTGTCTCTGTCTCTATTGATGATAAAACCCACTTACCTGCTATCCTCAACGAACTCAAGAAATTAGGCGTAGTTGAGGTGGATGATAATATGTGTATCATCTGCGTCGTAGGTGACCTGGACTGGCGAAATGTGGGCTTTGAATCGGTAGCCACCCAAGCACTCAAAGATATACCTGTGCGCATGATCTCCTACGGCGGAAGCAATCATAACATATCTTTCTTGGTGGCAGCACACGATAAGCAACGCGCTTTGCAGTCATTGAGCACATACCTATTTAGCGAATAATCTATTATGCTTCCACAAACTCCTTTTTATTATTATAATATACCGCTACTCAAATCCACATTGGATGCCATCCAAAAGGCTATCGAACCGCATCCTAATTATCATGTGCATTATGCGTTGAAGGCGAATGCCAATCCTGTCATCTTGTCTCATATACAGCAGGCTGGCTTGGGAGCGGATTGCGTGAGTGGAGGCGAAGTGCAGCGAGCCATCGACTCAGGCTTCCCTGCACAGCAAATCGTCTATGCAGGAGTAGGGAAGAGCGATCGAGAAATCCTACTGGCTCTTCAAAACGATATATTATGCTTTAATGTAGAGAGCATACCGGAATTGCATGTCATCAATGAAATTGCCGCCCAGCACAACCAAGTAGCGCGTGTATGCCTGCGTATCAATCCCGATGTGGCTGCGCATACCCATCAGTTTATCGCAACAGGCAAAGCCGAGAATAAATTCGGAATAGCTTATGCCGATATGATGGATGTTATCCAAATAGCAAGGCATTTGGAGCATATTCAACTCATCGGACTTCATTTTCATATCGGTAGTCAAATAACGGATATGAATGATTATATCCATCTCTGCGAGCGCATCAATTCTATCCAAACGATGCTGCAAGAACACTCTATTCATCTCTCACTTATCAATGTGGGGGGCGGACTGGGAGTAGATTATGAAGACCCGCAAAACAATGCGATTCCTAATTTCAAGGCATATTTTGATGTCTTCGCGCAATATTTGCAGCTAATGCCTAATCAGTCGCTCCATTTTGAATTAGGACGATCGGTAGTGGCGCAATGCGGTACGCTAATAGCCCAAGTACTCTATGTGAAGCAAACGCCTACCAAGCAATTTGTTATTCTGGATGCAGGAATGACCGAACTAATTCGTCCTGCCTTATACCAAGCCAAACATAAGATAACCAATACCACTTCTTCATCCCCTATTATAGAGCGCTACGATGTGGTAGGTCCTATTTGTGAGTCGAGTGATGTGTTTGCCCAGGATATTTTGCTACCCACCACGAAGCGCGGTGATATTATAGCCATCCATAGCGCAGGAGCATATGGTGAGTCCATGGCCTCTACCTATAACTGCCGCCCCTTACCACCCACTTACACCAACGACCAAATAACTGATAACTCACTACTGAATACTGACAACTGACAACTGACTACTGACAACTGAATACTCACTACTATGAAAATCCAATTCTTAGGCGCTGCGCGCGAAGTGACAGGTAGCAAGCATCTCATTACTACCAATTCGGGACATAAGATACTACTCGATTGCGGTATGTATCAAGGCAAAGGAATGGATACCGATGCGGCTAACCGCGATTTAGGGTTTGACCCTAAGGATATTGATTGTGTTATTCTCTCGCATGCGCATATAGACCATTCGGGACTTATTCCGTATCTCTATAAGCAGCATTTCCGCGGAGATATCTATTGCACGCCAGCTACGCGAGACCTATGCGCACTGATGCTTACCGATACAGCCTACATACAAGCCCAAGATGTGCGATGGTATAATAAGAAAATGGATAAACTCCATAAACCCAAAGTGCAACCCCTCTACGAGCAAACGGATGTAGATAAGGTCATGCGCCATTTCGTATGCTATGACTACGACAGGCGTTTCCGTATTTTTGATGATGTGCTGCTCACTTTCACTAATTCGGGCCATATGCTTGGTTCAGCCATCTGTTCGCTGGATATCTTTGAGGAAGACCAACCCGGAGGTGAGAAGCGATGGAAGCGAATAGCTTACACGGGCGATATTGGGCGCGCCAGTAGCCATATCTTATCTGCTCCGCAGGCTTTCCCACAATGCGATTATCTGATTTGTGAATCCACCTATGGCAATCGTATTCACGAGGATAGGGATGTGACAGAAGAGCAGTTATTAGGTGTAGTGGATGATACATGTGTCTATCGTGGTGGCAAACTCCTCATTCCGTCTTTCTCCGTCGGGCGCACACAGGAGATAGTCTATGTGCTCAATCAGTTGTATAATGATGGTCGCTTGCCACGCATACCTGTCTATGTCGATTCGCCGCTTTCGGTTAATGCCACCCAGATTTTCCGTATGTATCCACAAGCTTTGTCGGACGAAGTGCGAGATACCTTGCGTTATGATGACGACCCCTTTGGATTTAATACCTTGCGCTATATAACGGATATACGGGAATCTAAGCGCCTCAATACCGATCCTCATCCTGCTATCATCATCTCATCCAGTGGCATGTTGGAGGCGGGGCGTATCAAGCACCATGTGGCAAATCATATCTCTGACCCCAACTGTACGATACTCATTGTCGGTTACTGTGCACCCACCACATTAGGCGCGCGTATTCAAAACCCAGACCTTAAATGGGTGTCTATCTTTGGCATGGATAGGCGTATTAAGGCGCAGATAACGAAGATTGAAGGATACTCAGGTCATGGCGATTGGCAAGAGATGATCGCTTATTTCACCCATTGCCAGAATATAGCGCATATCCAGCGCACTTTCATCGTCCATGGCGAACAATCAGCAGCCGAAGAATACAAAGACCACCTTTACGAGGCGGGCTTTAGAGGCGTCGAAGTGCCTGAGAAAGGGCAAGTAGTGGTGCTATAGCGCCCCAAGAATCTTAGGCACTCCTATAGCATAAAAAAAGAAGAGAGCCAATTGGCTCTCTGTCGGGTAGGCGAGATTCGAACTCACGACCTCCTGCTCCCAAAGCAGGCATTCTAACCGGGCTGAACTACTACCCGCTGCAAAAGCGAGTGCAAAGGTACAACAATTTTTTGAATTGACCAAATATTTTGCAAAAAAAATGCAAAAAAACGCAAAAAAACATATAAAGAATGAAATATAAGGCTATTTTTGTAGATATAGACGATACTTTACTCGATTATATACCCTGTTGCAGACAATCCTTTGACGAAGCATTACAACTCATCCAAATGGACCATGTGGAAGATAAAGATCGGCTTTTTGACCTCTTTATGGAGATTTCCAATCGCTTGTTCTCAGAGGCAAAGCGAGGTATCTATACCGTGGCGCAAGTGATGGACCTCTATCCTGCCGAGTTTATAGAGAGAGCAGGGTGGCCTCAACATCTACTCGAACCTTTCACCCAGGGATTTAGACAAGGATGGGGAAATAGTCATGCCTTGGTAGAAGGAGCATTTGAAATGCTGCAAACCTTACATCAGCGAGGATATAAACTCTACGCAGCCAGCAATAGTTTTGGTCACTTGCAGCGGATGCGATTGCAATTAGCGGGAGTATTGCCCTTCTTTGAAGGAACCTATATCTCGATGGATATAGGCTATGATAAGCCCGATAGGCGCTTTTATGATTTTGCATTGAATGATGCGCAATTATCAGCTGATGAGGTGCTTATGGTAGGGGATAGTATGACTACAGATATTATTGGAGCGCAGCAAGTGGGAATAGATACATGCTGGTTCAATCCTACGCATCGCCCAATAGGAACGACACAACCCACCTATGAAATTCACGATTTATTGTCCCTCTTAACCGTATTACCGTGATCCAAAGGATGGTTATACCATGCTTCCAACTGCTGATTGAATTGGCGTTTATCGAGCGTGGCGGCCCATCGGCGTACATCATCGGTGCGGTCCTCGAAATGCAGAACAACGGTTCGGCGCCATTTCCATTTTTTCTCTTTTAGTTTCGACCAATGACTGCTTTCTAATCCGCGCATGCGGCATAGGATAACCCGCACCCCATCAGGTAATGCGCTGCATACCTCATAGGCCAAACGACGATTACCAATCATCTCTTTGTCTATCGTCTTAATATGTCCGCTGGGGTAGAAACATATATCTTCGCCGGCCTTCAACTGACGAATCACTTCCTCACTCAAGTGCTGGGCTATCTGTGCGCCTTCTTCGCGTGATAATTTGCTTTTTTGTAAATCCGGCACTTCGATAGCACCCGCATACCGCAGTATGCGTCCATACAACCAATGGCGCATGAATAATTCGTCCACCAAGGGGCGTATTGGTAAGTACCATAATTCGGTTACAAGCAATAATGGATCTACATACGCTGTGTGATTAGGAAGCACCAGATAGGTGTGCTTATCACGCAGTATCTCACCGCCCTCGATGTGTACATCGTAATGGATGTGAAAAAGACCCTTTAATATCTTCGCTATAATAAATCGATTCATAATTGAGCGCAAAGGTACTACTTTTTTCGTAAAAATACAAAAAAACGCATTTCTATTTTCTCTTTTCAATTATTTTTTGTACCTTTGCCCCATAAATACAATTACTATGACTGACCAACAAATAGAGGAACGCGTAGCGCGCGCGAAAGAGTTATTTCATTTGGGCTATAATTGTTCTCAATCCGTTTTTGCCGCTTGTGCCGATTTATATGGGATAGATGACCTGGATTTGGCATTACGCCTTTCTGCTTCTTTTGGAGGTGGAATAGGTCGTATGCGTATGGTATGTGGTGCAGCGAGTGGCATGTTTCTATTAGCAGGATTGCATAATGGTTCTGCCAGGGAGCATGATAATGAAGGCAAGATGGCTAATTATGCTTTTGTGCAGCATTTGGCAAGTGAGTTTAAGAATAAGTATGGCACGCTTGTTTGTGCCGAGTTGTTGGGATTAGCGCCCCAAGGGCAATGTACGGCGCAGATAGACCTTGATCCACAGCCAGCCGAGCGCACACAGCAGTATTATGAGAAGCGTCCTTGTGTAGAAATGGTGGCAGAAGCAGTAAGAATATACCTCAAGAATATACCTAACCGCGGTTAAGCGGTTTGCGATTAGCGGTTAAGCGGTTAGGCGGTTTCTAGTAAACTAGTTCCCTAGTTCACTAGTTCCCTGCCCGTCCTGTAGGCCTTTGCCCGTCCTGTAGCGCAGCGTTCTAATTAACGAATTAATGAGTTAATGTTTAATGAGTTAATGAATTAGCATTGCCGTTTTTGAAGCGTGGCGCTTTTTTGTAAGTGAGTAAAACGAACGCGTTTTTGTGA
>CALATT010000078.1 GCA_937891905.1 uncultured Bacteroidales bacterium
CTGACCACGGTGCTAACCGTCTCGGTGCATCGGCGTTGATGCAAGGTTTGGCTGATGGATACTTTGTATTACCATATACTATCCAGAACTACCTCAGCGACCAGATTGGTGTGCCACGCATGAGTACTGACCTGCCTGAGTTTGCTGAGGCAGAGAAGGCTATCCAAGATAAGATTGATCGCTTGATGGCTATCAAGGGTGAGCGTTCAGTGGATTCTATTCACAAAGAGCTTGGTCTTGTGATGTGGGATTTCGTAGGTATGGGTCGTACAGCAGAGGGACTCAAAGAGGGTATCGCTAAGATTGATGCTATCAAGAAAGAGTTCTGGAGCAATGTATATATCCCAGGCGAGGCAGATAAGTTGAATAACGAGTTGGAGAAAGCTCTCCGTTTGGCTGACTTTATTGAGATCGGTCGTTTGATGGCTGTGGATGCATTGCATCGTGAAGAGAGTTGTGGTGGTCACTTCCGTGAGGAATTCCAGACTCCAGAAGGTGAAGCAATGCGTCAAGATGATAAGTTTAGTTATGTAGGTTGCTGGAAGTACACTGGCGAAGATAGCGAACCAGAGTTGATTAAGGAACCACTTGACTACGAATTCACAGAGCGTAAGACTCGTAACTATAAGAACTAATTCTGTGTAACCGTTTAAAGAAAATTAATATGGATCAATATATTGATATTAAAGTAAGGGTATGGCGTCAAGCTGGCCCAAAAGCTCAAGGACATTTCGAGACCTATGAGTTAAAGCATATCTTCCAAGGTGCTTCATTCTTGGAGATGATTGATATTCTCAATGAGCAACTCATCGCAGAGCACAAAGACCCAGTGACATACGATCACGATTGTCGCGAGGGTATCTGTGGTATGTGCTCTATGTATGTAAACGGTCACCCACACGGACCAGATAGCGCTATCACTACTTGCCAGTTGCATATGCGTAAGTTCAAAAATGGTGAGACTATCACTGTTGAACCATGGCGTAGCCGCGCGTTCCCTGTAATCAAGGACTTGATGGTGGATCGTGGTGCGTATGACAAGATTATGCAAGCTGGTGGCTTTGTGAGCGTGAATACTGGTGGTGTACCTGATGCAAACGCGATTGCTATTCCAAAACCAGTAGCAGACGAGGCTATGGATGCAGCAAGTTGTATCGGTTGTGGCGCATGTGCAGCCGCTTGTAAGAACGGTTCTGCTATGCTCTTCGTAGCTGCAAAGGTAAGTCAGTTGGCATTGCTTCCACAAGGTAAAGTAGAAGCAGCTCAACGCGCAAAAGCTATGGTGGCTAAGATGGATGAACTCGGATTTGGTAACTGTACCAATACAGGCGCATGTGCTGCTGAGTGTCCAAAGAGCGTAAGCTTGGCTAATATAGCTCGTTTGAACCGCGAGTTCCTATGTGCTAAATTCAAAGACTAAGCATAGCGTTGTATATTTGCACAGGGGCGGCTGATTACCGCCCTTGTTGCTCTAATGAAAAGAAATATGAAAAGAATTATTCTACTATTTGTATTAGCAGGCATATTACTGCCTTCATACGCAGCGACGCAGATCACGGTCGCAGACTTTATTAATAGAGCAGAGGAAAATACTACTTATCGTTTGCGTGGAGTGGTGAGTAATATAGTGAATATGACCTATGGCAATTTCACCTTAGAAGATGAGACGGGTAGTATTTATGTGTATGGTTTGCTAACTTCTACAGGTCAGTCGAAGCAGTTTGCTTCTATGGGAATTGTAGAAGGTGATACATTGACGATGCAAGGGTCATATAAGTTGTATAAGGGTACACACGAGGTGGTTGATGGTCAGTATATCAGCCATGTGAGTCCTGCAGAAGAAGATGTAGAGAAACCAGAGGTTGATTATACCAAGACAGTGGTGGATTTTGAGACTGACTTTGCGAATGGATGGTCAGGATGGGTAGGGAAGACGCTTACTTTTACCAATGATTTCTATATTCACGATACCTATAATAAGCGTATGGCTTATCATCGTTTGCGTAGTCCAGAGGAGTATGGTGATGAGGGCACAAAAGGGTATATGAATGCTATGGCAGCCAATGCAATAGCAGAGTGTACTTTATCTGGCGTGACGCTTAAGAGTGGTTGCCGTCCGGGTACTATAATCCGCGGATTGAAAGCGCAAGTGACAGCAGCTAATAAATTACAAGCAGTTAATACACCTACTATTATTTACAATGAATTACCTACGCAGCTCCCTGATTTGGGTAATGCCAATGTGGTGGTTTGTGGTACAAATATAGAGAATTTCTTTGTGACTCTTGGAGGCTACGCAGGTGCAAAAAATGAGACAACACTCAGTTATCAAAAGCAAAAAATCTCAAAAGGTTTGTATCATCTGAATGCGGATATCTATGCTATCTGCGAGATGGAGCAGGGACCATTAGCTGCTACGGAAATGGTGCGATTGCTCAATGAGTTAGCAGGAACTAATGTGTATGATTGGGTAAACGCAGGTTTTTCTACTTATGACGCCATTATGGTATGCTATATTTATCGTAAAGATAAGGTAACGCCATATGGTAATTATATAAAGCCATATACATCCTCTGTCTATCTATATAGAGAAGCTATTCAGTGTTTTGAACATATAGCTACCCAAGAACGATTTAATGTGTCGGTTAATCACTTTAAAGCTAAAAGTGGAACAGATGATACGGATGGGACGAGACGGACTAATATGCAAAGACTGATATCTAAGTTGTCATCAGCTGAGGCTATAGACCCAGATGTGTTAGTGATGGGTGATTTGAATGCTTATACGATGGAGGCATCTAATCTATTGCTGACTGAAGGTGAAGGATATGTAGATTTGCTGATGAAATATGATCCGGATGGTTATAGTTATGTCTATGATAAATTGGTGGGTTATTTAGATCATGCGTATTGCTCTCCATCTATGGAGTCGCAAGTAACTAAGGCTGTTTCATATCACATGAATGCAGATACTCCTACTTCCTACGAGTATAGCAAGGGCAATACAACGATGTATCGTTATGCTGATCACGAACCTATTTTGGTAGGTTTGCACTTAGGAGAGGATGTATCCACGAATATAGAAGAAGTAGAAACAGGCGTAGCGTGTACAAAGGTGCTTCGAAACGGCCAGATTGTTATCTTGCGTGGTGATAATGCATACACTATCACAGGACAGCTAATCTATTGATACTATTCGTTATGTAATTGAAAGTGCGGAACTAAAATACATAAAAAGAGATAGCCACCTTGCGGGTGGCTATCTTCGTATAATAGAATATGTATTATTCTACGCAATGACCGAGTATGTTGTAGGTTTTGCCATCACGGATGATGAATATCTGTCCGTTGCGGATAATCTTAATAGCATTGCTTTCCATTTCGGTATTATCTAAGCCCGTAGGATTAGATGCTGCTGACTTGAGATCGAAGCATACTTTTGAAATGCGTGTTCCTGTACCAGCTGAGCGTTGTATGGTGAATGACTTGGCGTTTGCAGGTGCAGAAAGTGTAATATCTTGTTTGTTCTTGCTATCAATGGTTGTGTAGCTATTCTCATTGTTGTTCCAATGATAAGCGATGGTATTTTTCTCTGAAGTCCAGTTTGGAATGGTTACATCGAATGTCACTGCAGTGATAGTGCTATTGTATGCAGAGAAGTCAAAGGTGATAATATCCGCGTCTCCACCCATGTTGAGATAACCATTATCCCATGTTCCTTTTGCTAATTCAGCAGTTACAACCACTTGGGCAAAGTCTGCAGGAATACCTTTATTAGCAACTGTTGGTTCTTCTCCCAAACCAAGGTTGATACAGCAATCTCCTTCTACAGGTGTTGTTGGTGTGTTGTCACCACCTGTGTTGTCACCCGTATTGTCGCCACCTGTGTTGTCTCCTGTATTGTCGCCACCCGTATTGTCGTTATTTCCGTCGCATGAAGAAGATACTGCTCCCTTATCCGTAACGGTTAATGTAGCACCAGCTCCGCAAGTAGTATTGGTAACGGCGGTCTTTGCTTCTGCTGCAGTGAGTGCAGTGTATGAATAAGATGGAGTAAGTACAGAACGCTTGGTGATGTTTGCAGGTACACCATTTTTAGAGGTGCAGTTGATGAATTTAGATCCATTTTTACCACCGTAGTTCTCGTAGAATATTTTGCTCTTTGCAGGACTTCCTTCAAAAGCACATCCTTCAATGTAGCAATCCACATTCTCTGGGCCGATGTAGCATTTCGCAACGGAAGAATTCCAATAGCAATTGAGGAAGTGTAGACTCGCATTACGGCAGCGTGTCATGCGCTCAACGCAACCTTCATCCCACCAGTTGTATGCATAGGTGATGTTGTATGTTCCGTCTGATGGTTTGTCGCCGCTGTCTGAACCAACTAGATTTGAGTATCGGTGGTCATCTGAGCCTCCAGATCCTCCTGCTTTGGGTTTTTTGAGATAGCGGAAGCGGCACCAAGTGACGGTGATCTTATCAGATTTTCCTTTGATATCAAAATTGCCGTCGCAGCCATCTTGGAAATCGCAGTGGTCCACCCATACATTGTTGGCTCCATCTAAACAAAGGTTGTCATTACCGTCACAGTCATATGCGCCTGGTCCTTCAAAAGTAAGGTTGCGAAGGATGATGTTTGAGCCTTTGAGGTATAAAATACCAGAGTTACTGCTGTTCTGCTGTGTGGAAATCAGTTTGGCTCCATTCACTGCCATGATAGTGATGTTGCTGGCACTGGAACTGATTTGACTTGTAACAGTAATGTTCTGCGTGATGATGATTACTTTGTTACCTTTGCTAATATTGCTCTTCAGGCCAGAAGCATCTTTGACTAATGTGGGAGTTGCACTGCCGCCACCTGTGGCGCCTGCACCATATCCCCATGCAGAAGGTGCGCAATAGGTAACTGCATTGAGCTGCATACTAATGCATAATGCAATAGAAAAAAAGAATAAGTGTCCTAAGTGTTTCATTTGAGATGGAATTATATAATATATGTACCTTAAAAAACAGCGCAAAAGTACAAAAAAAATCTTTTTTTACCAAATCTTTGCGATAAAACACACAAAAAATGTCAATTTGTCTCCATTTTGGGAGGTAAATTGACATTGATGGGACGAAATATATGTATTTTAGGAATTTAATAGAATAGAGAGTGCGTGGTTCTCTTTGGCTGTCATTTGTGCTTTTGCTTCTGGTGTTTTGTCTGCCTGTCCTGTAAGATGCAAAATGCCGTGTATGATGATACGCATTAGTTCGTTCTCAAAATCGACACCAACCATTACTGCGTTTGAACGAACGGTATCCAATGATATAAAGATATCGCCATTGATGGTGGTGGCTGTGGAATAGTCAAAGGTAATGACATCGGTGTAATAATCGTGTCCAAGAAAGTCACGATTAACTTCTAATTCTCGTTGGTCAGAGCAAAAAATATAGTGGATATTTCCTACTGCGAATCCATAATGTGCCGCGATGGTTTTGACCCATCGGCGTATGGCTGCTTGGTTGAGAGTAGGCATCTCTGTGTCTTGTGTGGTGAAATGTATCATATTGGGATTGATTATGCAAAGAATATGGCTGCGATGGCGAAGGCTGCAATGGCTCCGGCGAGGTCTGCTATGAGACAACATGCTACTGCGTGCCGGGTGTTTTTAATAGAAACGCTGCCAAAATATACTGCGAGAACATAGAAAGTGGTATCTGTAGTACCTTGTAATATACAACATAGCCTTCCGACAAGCGAATCGGCCCCATGTGTGGTCATAGCTTCGAGCATTAGTCCTCTGGCTCCGCTTCCGCTCAGTGGTTTCATGAGTGCCGTGGGTACGGCTCCTGCTAAGTCTGGGTTGATACCGCATCTTTCAAAGCACCATGCGAGTCCGTTCTCCAGTAGTTCCATAGCACCGCATGCTCTAAACATTCCGACTGCAACGAGTATGGCGATGAGGTATGGTATTATTCCAACTGCCGTTTTGAATCCATCCTTGGCTCCGTCAATAAATGCATCGTACACATTTATTTTTCTTATCATGGCTTGCAGTACGAACCATGTGATGATGCTCAATAAGATGATTGCTGCTGCGGCGGCGGAAACGATAGAGAGTGTCTCTGCTGTAAGTAGTGATGCTCCCCAAATGAGTAGTCCAACTAATCCTGTGAGACCAATAAGAGTACCAAGAACGATAGGGTCAACTATCTTTATTTTCTGAGATACGCATACTGCGATCAGCCCAGCAAGGGTGGCTATATAGGTGGCGATTAAAATAGGCAGAAAAACATCGGCTGGATTGGTTGCACCTAATTGTGCTCTGTATGCCATGATGGTAGTGGGGATTAGTGTGAGTCCGCTTGCTCCGAGTACAACGAACATGATCATGGCGTTGGATGCTTTGGACTTGTCTGTGTTGAGTTCCTGTAATTCTCCCATAGCTTTCAATCCCATGGGTGTGGCTGCATTATCTAGTCCGAGCATGTTTGCGGCTATATTCATTAGCATAGAACCAAAAACGGGATGGTTTTTAGGTATCTCGGGAAAAATGCGTGTAAAGAACGGTGCGACTCCTTTTCCCAGTGTATTGACTACTCCTGCTTTTTCGCCAATTTTCATTATTCCCATCCAAAGGGATAGGATGCCCGCTAAACCCAATGAGAGTTCAAATCCTGTTTTGGCGTTCGTAAAGGTAGAATTTAGGATGTCGGAGAAAATTTCAATATTTCCCATCCATACAGCTTGTATTAACCCTATGATAATGGCTAATAAAATGAGTGAAATCCAAATATAATTCAAAATCATGGCACAAAATTACATCTTTTTTTGGAAATATGCAAGAATTTGTGTAATTTTGCACCGAAAATGCGTTTGGGTGCCATAATATATAGAGTTTTTTCCTATTTGCGTCATGTGTTGACGGCATGGAATACGACTGGTGAGGGAATTCACTCTCCATCTTTATTCTATATTGTTCGTTTCCTTTTTCGGGATAAGAATTCATATTATTGTTTTGAAACTATAGAGCAGCAACGCGCTTCGTTATTAGCAAATCGAGATGTGGTGGAAGTGATTGATTATGGTTCGTGTGGTTGCCCTTCGGGAATGCGTGTGATGCGCAGGATAAGTGATGTTGCTAAATATCAATTGGAATGTGCACATGTGCAGCAAGTGTTATTTCGCCTATTGGCCTATATGAATGAAGAGGAGCATAGGCCATTAGAAATATTAGAATTGGGGACTTCATTGGGCATTACGACTGCATATTTAGCATCAGTAGATAGTAAGAATCGGGTGATGAGTTTTGAGGGGAGTTCATCTATTGCTTCCTTAGCGCGTAAGCAGTGGCAGATATTGGGTTTGGAAAATATTGAATGTGTAGAGGGTAGGATTGAGGACACCTTATATAATAACGCGCGCGCGAAGTTAGATTTTGTATATGTGGATGCTAATCATACCTATGAAGCGACAATGGAATATGTGCATTTTTTGCTTGATCGTATGTCTCCCAAAGGAATCGTAGTGGTGGATGATATTCATTATTCGCGAGAGATGTGTCGCGCATGGGAGGAACTAAAAAAAGACAAGCGTGTGCCAAGTTCGATGGATTTATTCCATGTGGGATTATTGTTTGTTAATCCATATTATATGAAGAGGCATTATAAGATTAGTTTGTAAATATTATCTATTATGGCTATATATACAAAAACAGGTGATACGGGTATGACCTCATTGGCGAATGGTGAGCGCCTACTTAAATCAGATTTGCGTATTGATACATACGGTGTGTGCGATGAATTGAATAGTTGGGTGGGGTATTTGCGTGCGTCTATTGCGATGTCTTCGTTGTTAGAAGAGCAGTATGCGCAGTTGTTGTGGGTGCAGAATAAGTTGTTCAATTTAGGTGCATTGCTAAGCAAGGCGCCTGGTGATTGGATAGTGGTGGCAGATGTGGAAGAAGTGGAGCATTGGATAGATGCTATGCAGCAAGTACTTCCAATTCAGCGTTCGTTTGTATTGCCGGCAGGAAGTGAAGCTGTGTGTCGCTGTCATTTATGCCGAACTGTGTGTAGGAGGTTAGAGCGAAAAATGATTTTATTGGGTGTGGAAGGTGATGCATTAAAGTTCGTCAATCGGATGAGTGATTATCTGTTTGTGTTGAGTCGATTTGTGATTTTTCAAAATGGCGAAAAAGAAGAAAGTTGGTCGAAGTAATGTGTAATAAGATGTGTAAAAATCGTATTTTTGGAGAAAAAATGGTAAAAAATGTGAAATATTATACAAAAAACTTGTGTATTCCGAAAGTTTTTACTACTTTTGCACGATAATTTTCGAAAAGTATGCCCTAATTGGGTGTCTTGCCATGCTTTATTGGTGTGTCTATTAGTGTAGTTTGGCGTGACGAAAAGTGATTAATTTAGGATAAAATTAAGAAAGAATATGTACTGGACGCTAGAATTGGCTTCGAAGTTGGAGGATGCTCCATGGCCAGCAACAAAAGATGAACTGCTTGACTACGCAAATCGTATAGGTGCTCCGGAAGAGGTGATTGAGAATTTGAATGAATTGGAGAGTGAGGACGAGGAGCAGTATGAAAGTATTCTGGATATATGGCCAGATTATCCTACGCAGGATGAGGATTTCTTCTTTGACGAAGAGGAGTATTAATCCATTGTGTTCTTTGTTTGTGAAAAAACAGGTTGTACTATTACTATTTATTCTGTTTGCTTCGGTTGTTTACGGGCAATTCGATCCGCAGATGGGACAATACATGTACATGCCGGCCTCGTACAACCCTGCTGCTGTGGGTGACGGAAATATGATGCGTGTGATAGGAGCTCACCGGATGCAATATGTGGATATTACCAATGCTCCGATGACCACATGGTTTTCTTTTTCTTCTCCATTTGTGATAGGAAAGACATATCATGGCGCTGGGGTTAGGTTTTTGAATGATAGGTACGGTTTGTTTACTACTCAATCCTTTTACGCGCAATACGCATATAGGCAGCGCTTGGGTAAAGGTTATTTGAGTGTGGGACTTGACTTGGGTTTTGTGAATGTAGGCTTTAAGGGTGACTCAATTAATTTGGGTGAAATGGGGGATGATTACCATGAGTCTAATGATGAGGCATTGCCGATGGGCAGTAAGTCGGGTATGAAGTTTGATATGGGTGTGGGAGTGTATTATAGTACTCCAGTATGGTGGGTAGGTGCTAGTTACAGTCATTTATTGCGTCCAATGGTGGATTGGGATGAGTATTCTGATGTTACATTGACGGGAACGATGTATATATCGGGAGGTTATCATTTTCGCTTGAAGGATTATAAGAATTGGATGTTAACACCGAGTGTGCTAGTGATGAGTGACTTTGTGAGTTGGGATGTGAATGTGACATTGATGTGTGATTATCGGGATCGTTATCGTTGGGGGTTGGGATATCGTATAGCAGGTAGTGTTAATGTATTATTAGGAATAGACATAATAAATGGGTTGCAGTTAGGATATAGTTGCGAGTTGCCCACAAACAAAATGTTGCTAGAGAGTTACGGAACTCATGAGATATATTTGTCTTATAGTTTTGATATATTGAAGCCCAAAAGGACAAATAAATATAAATCGGTACGATACTTATAGAACAAACAATTATAAATTGAAAATTAATCGATTAATTACCAATATGAAACTAACAAAGATTTTACCATTAATCGCGTTGACGATTGCATTGGTTGGTTGTAACAGACCTGCAGGTGAGCTTGTAGGTGCTCGCAATGTGGGTGTCTTCAAAGAAGCAAATCCTTACGGTATGTTATTTATCAAGAAGGGTTCCTTCATGATGGGCGCTAACACTCAATCTGCTGTTTTTGAGCAGCCAGATAACATTATTATGGTAACAGTGGATGCCTTTTGGATGGACGAGACTGAGATTACGAATAATGAGTATCATCAGTTCGTAGAGTGGGTACGAGACTCTATCGCTTTAACCAATTTGGTGGCAGCGGGAATGACTGATTATGCTATTCAGCCAAAGGATGAGGATTTTGATGAAGAGAATTTCCGTCTCAATTGGCAAAAGAAGGTTCCTTGGGATAGTCAAGAGGAGGATGTGGTAGATGCCTTGTCATCTATGTATTACTCTGATGGTACGCTCAAAGTGAATTATTTGCATTATCGCTATAGTTGGGTGAATATGGACCAAGCTTTGCCACAACATAACAAGTTTGATGTGGCTACCAGTTCCTATCCAAAGGGAGCAACTGCTCGTGTAGATACATTCTGGGTAGAAGAGGGTGGAGAGATTAAGGACTCTACCATTTATCGTCCATTGAGAGAACCAAAGGATCTCTTGACAGAGAAGATTATTTGTATCTATCCTGATACTTTGGTGTGGGCTCGTGATTTCCAATTCTCATATAATGATCCATTATTGCATATGTATTTTAAACATCCAGGTTATGCAGATTATCCTGTTGTGGGTGTAACATGGGAGCAAGCTCATGCTTTCTGTAATTGGCGTACTAAATTGTTTAATCAGTACTCTGATACAGAGGTAAATGAGTATCGTTTACCAACGGAGGCTCAGTGGGAGTATGCAGCTCGTGGAGGTCGTAAATTAGCGATGTACCCATGGGGAGGAAACTATGCTCGTGATGGTAAAGGATGTTTCTTTGCAAACTTCAAACCATATCGTGGTGCATATAACGATGATACGGGAACTACTACTATGAAAGTAGCGCAATATCGTCCAAATGATTTTGGTTTGTTTGATATGGCTGGTAATGTTGCTGAGTGGACTAACTCTGCATTCCAAAGCGCAGCCAACACACACATCCACGACTTGAACCCAGACTATAGTTATATGGCTCGTAAAGCGGATCCTGATATTTTGAAGCGTAAGATTGTGAAGGGTGGAAGTTGGAAAGATATCAGTTATTTCTTACAATGCGGAACTCGTACTTATGAATATCAATATGAAAGTCGTCCATATATTGGATTCCGTTGTGTGCGCTCGTATATAGGCGATTGATAAAATAGAATATACAAAAAAGAAGTCTTAATAAATAAAACAAAAACAAAAAACAATTATGGCTACAGGAGAAAAAGCTGCAAAGCAGGGTTTTTTTGCAAGATTTATGCATTGGTATGAATCTTATCAAGGTAAAAACATCGTAAACATTATCTATTCAGTGGGTGCATCTGTCGTAATTATCGGTGCATTGTTTAAGATCTTACACTGGCCAGGTGCGAGTCAAGTATTGATGGTAGGTATGTTTACCGAAGCGTTCTTGTTCGTTATTGGTGCTTTGGAGCGTCCTCACCCAGAGTTTCACTGGGAGAATGTGTTCCCACAATTGTTGGAGTACGGAACAAAGCCAGAGTTGCTTGAAGAGAAATCTCGTCAACCTCGTCCAACTTTGTTGGGTGCAGGTGTTTCTGGTGGTGCTCCAGTTGCAGGTGAGGCTTCTTCTGCAAAGGTTCCTTCTTTGAAGGATGAAGATTTGAAAGCATTAAAAGATGGTATAGCAGAATTAGCAAAGACTGCAACACAGTTCAGCGAATTAGGTAAAGTGGCTCAAACTGGTGTTAAGTTGGGCGAGAAATTGGCTGCTGCAGAGCTTGCTACAGAGACTTATACTGCAGCAACAGCTACTTTGGCGCAGACTTATGCTCAAGTAACAGGTGATATGCAAACCATTGCTGCTGATACGCAAGCATATAAAGCTGGTGTAGAGCAAGTAGGTCAAAAGATTGCTTCTCTTAATTCTGTATATGAGCTTCAATTGCAAACTGTTAATGCTCAGGTAGAGGCTCAGAAACAAGCTGCATCTTCTGTTGCTGAAATGGTTGAGGCTCAACAACGCTCAGTAGCGCTTGCTAATGAGGCAGTTGCGGCTCAAACGGCATTTGCTGCAAGTGCTAAACAATTGCAACAGCAAGTGGCTGACTTGAATGGCATTTACGGCAATATGCTTAATGCCCTTGTGTAATTAGTTAACAGAGTTTAAGAAATATATTAAAACACTTCAGTAATGGGTGGAGCAAAAAACTGTCCGGAAACCCCGAGACAAAGAATGATTGGTATGATGTACTTGGTTCTCACCGCCATGTTGGCGTTGAATGTGAGTACAGATATCTTGAATGGTTTTACATTAGTAGATAATAGTTTGCACTCCTCTATCGCTGCATCTAATACTCGTAATACCAAGTTATACCGTGATTTTCAGGCTGCAAATGCAGATAACCCAGAAAAGACTAAAGAATGGTATGATAAGGCAATAGAGGTGCAACTTAGAGCAGACTCACTATATAATTACATTCAGAACTTTAAAGAGCAGATTGCTATTTTGGCAGATGGTCAAAAGGCAGTAGATGAGCGTAAAGCCTTAGGTGAGGATCCAACTCGTCATATAGAGGGAAATTCCAATTTGGATGTAACGGCGCAATATGCTATTGTGGAAGGTCATGGTGCTGAACTTAGAGAAATCGTGGCTTATTATCGTGATTATGCAGCAAGTTTAGTGGAAAATGATGCTGAGTTGCGTAATTCTATTATACAGACAATGGCGACAGAGCGTGGCTATAACTCACACGAGAAAGATTCTTGTGATTGGGAGATAGCTATCTTTGAGGGAATGCCAGTTGGTGCATCAATCACTATTCTAACCAAGATGCAGAATGATGTTCGTTCGACAGAGAGTGAGTTGGTTCAGTACTTGATGGATCGTACGGATGCTGGTGACTTGCGTGTAAATAAACTAAACGCATATGTGATTCCTAATTCAAATTATGTAATTCGTGGAGGAAAGTACACTGCGCAAATTATCTTAGCCGCTATTGACTCAACACAACGACCTGAATATTATATTGATGGTCAACGCATCAATGATCAGGGTCTTTATGAGGTAGCTGCAACTGGTACGGGTCTAAAGAAATACTCTGGTTGGATTGCATACCAAAATCCTTCTACAGGAGAGATGGAAAACTTGCCATTTGAGAGTGAGTATAGTGTAGGAGAGCCTTCTGTTACGATATCAAATAATGATTTGAATATTATGTATCGTGGTTACGATAATAAGTTCTCTATTTCAGTTCCAGGTGTATCCAATGATAAGGTCCGTGTGAATGTTAATGGAGCAGCAGTTCGTAATCAAGGTGGTTTGTGGATTATCAAACCAGGTGATGCTGCTAAGATGGTTACTATTTCGGTAACTGCAGAGTTGGATGGCAGAATGCAGTCAATGGGAAGTAAAGAGTATCGAGTGAAGGCATTGCCAAAACCAGGTGCATATTTCAAGTCGGGCGACAAAGAATATTCCGATGGAAATATTTCTCGTGGTGCATTGCTTAATAAGTCCGCTAATGTGATAGCGTCTTATGGACCTGATGGTTTGTTGGATTTGCCTTTCCAAATCTCAAGTTTCAAGGTTAACATCAATGGTGTGTTAACAGAGGCTCGTGGTAATAAATTTACAGCAGATCAGTTGAATCGTCTAAGTAAGTTAAAAATGGGTGCCATTGTGGTAATTACAGACATCCGTGCCAAGGGTCCTGATGGTAAAGAGATTCGTTTGTCTCCTATACCTCTGTCTTTGAATTAAACACAAATAGATATGATAAAGAAACTTAGTATTATTGCATGTTTAGTGCTGAGTACATTAGCAACTCAAGCGCAACATCAAGTGATTTCCTTCTTTGATGAAGTAGGAAGTGCAAGAATCCAGACTGAGGAATTCTCGCAAGTACATGATACGATAGTGAAGATAGAGCATCGTATAGACGATGTTATATGGGCTCGCTATGTGTATCGCGTGATAGATATGCGTTATAAGCAGAACTATCAGTTGTACTTCCCAACGAAGTCTGATGATGCGGATTACCGTAATTTATTCAAGGTTATTACTGATGCTGTAGTAGATGGTCTTCCTATTTATGAGAAGAATATGGAAACTATTAAGCCTGATTTTAAGCAGGAACCATTGTCTCCATATTTGATCCCAACTATGTTTATGGCAGACGATCCATTGGCAGATTATTCGGATGATCCAACTCACTTTGATATCACTTCGTCTGATGCTATGCTTATTCACTATGATAGTATAGCAGATGAATTGTCATTCCACTTCTATCCATTCGAGCAATTGGTTAAGAATCAGTTAAAGTATTTGATTCAGGAGGTTGTATTCTTTAATAAGCATACTTCTCGTTTGCATACAAAGATTATGGCAATTGCTCCATTGCAGTCAGACAAGATATCAACTCGTGATAATTCCAATATTATGGGTTCTTTGCGCGAGTCAATAATGTTCTGGATTCCATTTGATGCGTTGCGTCCATACATGGCATTGCAATATGCTATACCTAACCGCAACGAAGTAAAGCGTGTTACCTATGATGAGTTCTTCCAGAAGCACTTATACACCAGTTATATTGTAGGTGAAGGTAATATGTATAATCGTTGGATTCCTGATTATGCAGGAACGGAAGACCAAGTAAAGAAAGAGCAAGAAC
>CALATT010000079.1 GCA_937891905.1 uncultured Bacteroidales bacterium
GATGACACGCAAGATCATCCACTCAGGACGGTTCTTACCCTTGCTTGCACGGAATGCCTCTACTACCTGCAGACGCTTCAATGCCTCCTGACGGCGCTGTACAGAAGCAGACTTATCTGCTGTTGCACGCAATTCGTATGACAACTCATCCAAGTTGATTGATGCAAGCATGTCATAGACAGCCTCAGCACCCATCTTAACAATCACCTTGTTAGGATCGGTATTCTCTAATTCATCATTACCCTCTGGAATGAGCGCCTGTACCTGAATGAACTGATCCTCATCGAGCAACATGCGTGTCTCTACTGGGATACGGTTCTTATCATTACTATTCTTCTCTCCAATCTCCTGACCTGCAATAGCACCTGCCTGAACAACCAAATACTTCTCATAATAAATGATTGAATCCAATTTCTTGGTAGGAATGCCTAACAAAGCCGCCATCTTAGATGGCAAAGAACGGAGATACCATATATGCGCCACTGGAACGACGAGCTTGATATGTCCCATACGCTCACGACGCACCTTTTTCTCTGTAACCTCTACACCACAACGCTCGCACACGATTCCTTTATAACGGATACGCTTGTATTTACCACAATGACACTCGTAATCCTTGGTAGGACCGAAGATGCGCTCGCAGAACAAACCATCACGCTCTGGTTTGTATGAACGATAGTTGATGGTTTCTGGCTTGAGCACTTCACCCGAAGAGAGTTGCATAATCTCCTCTGGAGAGGCAAGACCGATAGATATCTTACTAAAACCGGTTCGTTTATTTTCTTGTTTATAAGCCATAATTCTTCAAATCTTATTCCATGTTAATACTGAGTGCGAGACCTTGTAACTCGTGCAAGAGCACATTGAGTGACTCTGGTAATCCCGGTGTTGGGAAATTCTCACCTTTGACAATTGCCTCGTATGTGCGAGCACGACCCGTTACATCATCAGACTTGATGGTCAAGATCTCTTGCAGCACATGAGCCGCACCGTGCGCCTCAAGCGCCCAAACCTCCATCTCACCGAAACGCTGACCACCGAACTGCGCCTTACCACCAAGTGGCTGCTGGGTAATCAAACTGTACGGACCAATAGAACGAGCGTGCATCTTATCATCTACCATGTGACCTAACTTCATGAAGTAAGTTACACCCACAGTAGCCATCTGATCGAATGGTTCACCTGTCTCACCATCGTACAACTGAGTCTTACCAGCGCGAGGAAGACCGGCCTTGTCTGTCCACTCATCCAACTGCTCCATGGTACAACCGTCAAAGATAGGAGTAGCGAACTTAACACCTAACTCATGACCTGCCCAACCAAGAACAGCCTCGAAAATCTGACCGATATTCATACGAGAAGGCACACCCATTGGGTTAAGCACAATATCCACTGGAGTACCGTCCGCCAAGAATGGCATATCCTCTACACGAACGATCTTAGATACAATACCCTTGTTACCGTGACGACCTGCCATCTTATCACCCACGCGAATCTTACGGCGCTTAGCTACATAAACCTTCGCTGTTTGGAGAATACCATTTGGCAACTCATCGCCTACGGTCAAGTCGTATTTCTCACGCTTAACCTGAGCGTCAATCTCTTTATACTTAGCAATATAATTCAATACACATTGCTTAACCAACTCATTCTTGTGCTCATCAGAAGTCCAACCTTCCAAAAGAACGGTTGAATAGTCAATCTCATTCAAGCGCTCCTTGGTGAAATGCTGACCCTTAGAGACAAGCTCAATACCCATGATATCCTTCACAGATACAGCTTGCTTTCCATTAAGCAATGTATAGAGTTTATTCACTAATAACTCACGCAATGCAGCCACTTTGACTTGGAATGCAGCATCCATCTTCTGCATAGTCTCCTTGTCCTCCATCTTCTGCTTACGATCCTTATTAGCCTTTGAATACAAGCGTCTGTCAATGATCACACCATCCAAAGAAGGACTTGCCTTCAAAGATGCATCTTTCACATCACCAGCCTTGTCACCGAAGATAGCCTTGAGAAGTTTCTCCTCTGGAGAAGGATCTTTCTCGCCCTTAGGAGTAATCTTACCCACCAAGATATCACCTGGTTGGATATGAGCACCTACGCGAATCAAACCGTTCTCATCCAAATCCTTAGTAGCCTCGTCAGAGACATTAGGGATATCAGCGGTAAACTCTTCCTTACCTAACTTCGTATCGCGCACCTCGAGCAACTGCTCTACTACATGCACTGAGGTGTACATATCCTCGCGAACAATACGCTCGCTGAGCACAATAGCATCCTCATAGTTGTATCCCTTCCAAGGAATATATGCCACCTTGAGGTTCTTACCAAGAGACAACTCGCCACCTTGAGTAGCATAACCCTCAGTCAAAATCTGACCAGCCTCTACTACATCACCCTTACGAACTAATGGGTGCAAGGTGATAGTCGTATTCTGGTTCGTCTTCTCAAACTTAGGCAACTTGTATTCCTTCTCCGCAGAATCGAAGGAGATAAACTCTTCCTCCTCTGTACGGTCGTAATGGATACAAATCTTATCTGCATCAACATAAGTAACAGTACCCTTGCCCTCCGCAATAATCTGCGTACGGCTATCTGTTACCAACTGCTGCTCAATACCAGTACCTACAATAGGTGCCTCTGAAGTAATCAATGGAACGGCCTGGCGCATCATGTTCGATCCCATCAACGCACGGTGAGCATCATCGTGCTCCAAGAATGGAATGAGCGCTGCAGCTACAGAAGCAATCTGGCATGGAGATACATCCATCAAATTCACCTCACCTGGAGTCACAACAGGGAAATCAGCACCTAAACGAGTCTTTACCTTGCTGCGGATGAAATGACCATCCTCTGTCAATGGCGCATTACCCTGAGCCACTACTTGCTTCTCCTCATCCTCAGCAGACATATAAACAACATTGTCATTATTGAGATCTACCACACTATCGCTCACTTGACGATAAGGAGTCTCAATAAAACCAAGGTCATTAATCTTAGCATAAATACACATCGATGAAATAAGACCGATGTTTGGTCCTTCAGGAGTCTCAATAGGACAGAGACGACCATAGTGCGTGTAGTGAACATCTCGAACCTCGAAACCTGCACGATCACGACTCAAACCACCAGGACCTAACGCAGACATACGACGCTTGTGAGTAATCTCAGCCAATGGATTCTGCTGATCCATAAACTGACTCAGCGCATTCGTACCAAAATAAGAGTTGATGATGGATGAAATAGCCTTCGCATTCACTACATCCGTTGGTTTGAATACCTCGCTATCACGCACATTCATACGCTCACGAACAGTACGAGCCATACGAG
>CALATT010000080.1 GCA_937891905.1 uncultured Bacteroidales bacterium
TGCTTATCCTCTTTTTCTGTAGTTTCACTACACCCGATAGTTTGATAGTGCCCCAAAAACTACCCGCTACCATCAATACTTTGTCAGGAGAGGAATATAATCCTGTATTGACGGTGGATGACCAAACGATGTATTTCGTAGGACTCAATAGAGAGGATGGAACGCCCAGCGAAGATATCTATGTCTCTCGCCGTGATGCTCGTACAGGCGAGTGGGGTGCCGCACGCCGCATACCCGAACTCAGTAATCCGTATCGCAACGAAGCACCCACCTCTGTTTCGGGTGATGGACGCATGATGTTATTATTCGTAGAAGGGCGTATGTGCTTCTCGCAGCGTACTGCTTATGGATGGACCGAACCCCAACCATTACCCAAGCATTTACAAATAGGTAACTGGCAAGCGGATGCGATGATTAGTGCAGACGGGAGTGCGCTGCTCTTCGCAGCGAATTATCCCGCAGAGAACGAAGAAAAACCATCGCTTAATATCTTCATCTCCAAGCGAGACGAACAGGGTAGGTGGAGCCAACCTTTTTCTATTGGACCTGCCATCAACACCCAAGCTATGGAGCGCTCGCCTTATCTGCACCCAGATATGAAAACGCTCTATTTCTCTTCTGCCAAACCTGGTGGATATGGCGAGTTGGATGTCTATGTCACACGCCGACTGAGCGATACATGCTGGACTTGCTGGTCTGAACCATCGAACTTAGGACCTACCATCAATACCCAAGGACGAGATTGCTGGTATAAAGTGTCTGCGGATGGTCAGTATGCCTATTATGCGCAGAAAGCAGGGCGTATGCACGATTTATACGCCATCGAGATGCCAGTAGATAAACGGCCTGACACCATCACCGTTCTGCAACTCAATAAGGCTGTCAGTATCCTCAATCTGCTCTTTGAAACCAATAGTGCAGTTATAGTATCGTCCTCCTTACCCGAATTGCAGCGCATAGCTGATTATGTGCGCGTATATGGTTATAAAGTGCGCCTTGCAGGACATACAGATAATGTGGGCGATGACCAAGCCAATATGCTCTTATCCCGCAATAGAGCACAAGCGGTTCGCCAGCAATTGATTGAATATGGTTGCCCTGCCGAGAGTATCCAAGCCTATGGCTATGGTGAAACCAAACCCGTTGATACCAATGATACGGAACAAGGACGGCAAAACAACCGCCGCGTAGAAATAACATTGACTCAATAAACAATCTCTATATGAAAAAAACGATTATTCTATTATGTGCCTTATTTACCCTCTCTGTGCATGGACAAGACCAAATAATGGTCATTACTGACCCGCATGTATTGGCACAATCGCTCATTGAAGAAGGCACGGCGTTTGATGATATGATGGATGGGCAGCGCAAGATGATTGATATGAGCCAACCCGCTTTTATGGCACTCATAGACACAGCCTTAGCGCATAAACCATCCTTGCTACTCATTCCTGGTGACCTAACCAAGGATAGCGAGATGGAGAGCCATAATGTGGTATTACAGCAATTAAAACGCTTAAACGAGGCAGGAATTAAGACCCTTGTTATGCCTGGTAACCACGATATCGATGGTCCTGCCTATGCGTATAAAGGCAATCAGAAGATTAGTGTGCCGAAAATGACCGATAGCGAATGGGATGCTTTCTATGCACCTATTCAAACCTCTATCACGGCCCAAGATAATCTTTCGCATAGCTATGTAGCCGAACCATTACCAGGATTGACAATACTTAGTATTGATGGTTCGCATGGTACAGCAGGCACGGGTTCTATCGCTGATTCCACGCTGCAATGGTTATTACAGCAGGCCGATAGTGCCAATCAAAAAGGAAATATGATCATCGCCATGTGCCATTGGCAGTTGTTGGAGCATGTAGATAAATCAGCTATGGCCTCTTCTTCTACCCGCTTGAAGAATGCAGATGCCATCCGCGATAGCCTCATGGCGCACCAAGTACATGTGCTGCTCACAGGACATATGCATATCAATGGAATGACCACCTACCGCGATACCACAGGCCTCACACAAGATAGCATCGTGGAGATAACGACGGGCGCACCTATCACATATCCTTGCCCCTATCGCTGGTTAACCATCGCGCAGGATAGAAGTTCTCTAAGCGTAGAAACGGATTATATCACTTCCTTACCTTCTCATCCTGATTTGAATACTTACAGCCGCGAGTGGATGCGCCAGCAAGCACAACTGATGTTACCCGAACTCAGTCTTCAGTTATGGAGCAAGACGGATCAGGCATTCGATATGATAGCCAATGACCCGTCGATGTCCAATATCCTTGGTGCGGGCATAATCACCATGCTCAAGCAATGCCTTCCACAGACCGATTCGGCTAAGATAGCACTCGTAGAACGCCATTTGGGTTCAACAGTTATCGAATTATATCTGCTGCATAGCGAGGCGAACGAACCCGAACGCCCACAAACAGATAGCGTAGCACAAGCGATGTATAAAGGCATGGAAGCCATGATGCGCGAGGTGACAGACCCAAAGTTTAATAATTTCTTGCTGCGAGATATACAAGATTTTATCATAGCGGCGGCGGTAGTAAAAGCCAAAGAACCTATTCAGTCCATGGTGGAAGATGTCACCCATTGGGAATCAGTACTTTATAGCGACCGTACGGATGACTTATCTGCTATCTTCATTGTTAATGAACCGCGTGTTACTACAAGCATATCCAATGAGCATATACGCGAGCAAATGATGAATAAAGTGTATGATATACTCGGTCGCCCTGTTGTGTCTCCGCAAAAAGGAGGAGTGTACATCCAAAAGGGTAAAAAAGTAATCCAGACATACTAATTTCATCCCATTCGATACATGATAAATAAAAAATCGCCCTCACGCGATTTTTTATTTGCATATATGCAAAAAAAGTAGTACCTTTGTGCCCGATTTTGAAAAGTAGGCAAAAAGCTGCCTTTTACATTGTAAAAAACATAAAAAATATATAGAAAATGAATCTATCTGAATTAACTGAAAAAATCTATGCAGAGGGCGTAGAGAAGGGTAATCAAGAGGCCCTACAAATCGTTGAGAAAGCGAATGCACAGGCTGCGGATATCGTGGCGCAAGCAGAGAAGAAAGCGGCAGCTATCGTGGCTGATGCAGAGGCAAAAGCACAGGAGTTGAATAAGAACACTCGTGCGGAGTTGAAGCTTTTTGCAGAGCAAAGTGTAAGCGCTATCAAGACTGAAGTAGCAAATATCATCACAGATACAGTGGTGAATGATAGTGTAAAGGCAGCTACATCGGATGCTAAGTTCATGCAGTCTATCATCGCCGCTTTGGCGGAGCAAATGGCGAAAGACGGTAATGTCACTATTGAGGCTAAGGATGCCGAGGCATTAACCAAGTATTTCGTGGCCAACACCAAGGGATTGCTCGATAAAGGCGTCAAGATTGTAGAAGTGAAAAATATCAAGACCGATTTCTCTATCGTGCCAGAGAAGGGTGGATACAAGCTCAATTTTGGCGAGAAAGAGTTCGTGGCTTACTTCAAAGAGTTCTTACGCCCACAATTAATCGATATTCTTTTCTAATTGCTGAGCAATAATGGGATACGAATGTTTATTAGCCGGTTTGCCGGAATTGAGGACAGGTGGTGAAGCGCCCATGACTATGGATGCTCTCTTGGATCTTTTTCAAGAGACGCTATCCGAAAAGGATTTTGGTTTGCTTCAATCCTTGCGTATGCCATCAGATGCGCCAGAGGTCTTAGCGCTCATCGAGCAATATAACGATACTATCATCGGTCAGCCATCGTGGTGGGAAGATGCGCGCGAAGCACTCTCAGAGGCAGATATACGCACGCAAGTGCTATACGAATTGGGTCTGGCATCCTCTAATCGCTTTATTCGCCATTGGTTCGCATTCAATCAAGATATGAATAATGTGCTGGCTGCTACTATCTGCCGCAAGCACGGATTTGATGTGCGCAAGGCTATAGTGGGACAAAACCAAGTGGCGGAGATCTTACGCAAAGACTTGCCTCAAAAAGACTTCGGATTGGCAGGCGTGATGGATAATCTGTCAGAAGTGATGGCGCTGGTAGAGATAGATAATCTCATGGAGCGTGAGAAAATGATGGACGCAATACGCTTTGCATGGTTGGAAGAAAAGACGCTATTCATACACTTCTCGTTGGAGAATGTGCTGGCATACTACTTGCAAGCAGAAATGCTCAATCGTTGGGAATTGCTCACCGTGGAAAAGGGAGAGCAAGTCTTCCGCGAGTTACTAAAAGACATGCGAAAAGGAATAAATTTACAATAAAGATATGACAACAGGAAAAGTAAAAGGTATCATCGCCAACCTGGTAACTGTGGTGGTAGATGGACCTGTATCACAAAACGAAATCTGCTACATCAAGCTTGGCGAGACCCGCTTGATGGCAGAGGTCATCAAGGTGATTGGCGACAATGTCTATGTACAGGTGTTTGAGAGCACCCGTGGATTGA
>CALATT010000081.1 GCA_937891905.1 uncultured Bacteroidales bacterium
CAGCCTTGGTGCGATGAGATTCGCCACTATCAATAGCGACTAACGCTTCTTCGCGTTCGCGTGCCGCTTGAAGTATAGCATCGCAATACGCCATGTAGTCATCTATGTCTTGGCTCAACATCTCCGCATTATGCTCTTGCGTTGCCGCTTGGATCGTAGCCGTCAGTCGGAGTTCGTATTGCTCATATATTTGTTGTATTTCCGCGTAGGTTGCGAGCAGTCCCTCACTCAATCCTGCGTCAGAAGCCACTTTTTTCTTGTCCTCTGCGGTTGTCGCGTTGCGATACAAGGAAAGTGTTGCTTTGTTACTTTCGTTGGCGGAGAACGCAGAGAAATCGCTCATAACCTTATCTCCGTACATAGAACGCACGGTGTTGTCCGCTTCTTGCTTGTTAGCTTGGCGTTTTAGTTCGATTTGGCGCTCAAAGAGTTCGTTTTGGCGTTCCACTTTCTCGTTGAAGTTGTCAGCCAATTCGATAGCCTCTTCCATTTCGCTCAACCCCATTTCCACCTCAATCTCTTTAGTGTCGGCTTGGAAGTCGCGCAACCACTCCTCAAATTGCTTGTCCATGTTCTCAATGTCCAAATCAAATTTCAATTGAGCGTTGCTTCGCTTGGTAGCGAACATTGAGCGTGATGTAGCGCTACCGCCCTTATTCTCCTTGTTGTATGCTTTCTCCTCTGCGTTGATGTTCGCAAGTTCTTGCTCAAGTTGCAATAGGCGCTTATCACGAGAGTTTTTGGAACTGCTCTCAAGAGTTTTTTGCTCTTGCAACACTTTGCGTAGTGCCTCTTGCTCTTTCTCCAGCAGGTCTAACTGCTCTTTTGTTAGTTGAATTTTCGTATTGTTTAGAGCCTCTACCTGCGTGTCAATACCCTTTATTTGCCTTTCGAGGATCTCCATTCTTTTCAAATCGATATCCGTCGCCCAGCCCATAGACTGCTTTCCCTCTAACTCTCTGTATTCTTGTTGAAGCGCAAGGCGGTCTGCTTGTAGTTTCGCTAATTTCTGCTCCTTGGGCAATGCGTTAAAAGCGGCTTCTTCTTCTGCTTTCTTGCGGTCTTTTAGCATTTGATTGTAAATGTTATTAAACTCTTCAAGTGCTAACTGTTCTTTTTTAAGATCCGCAGATAGACCGAATATGCTACCGCCACTTTGCATTTGCATATCCATTGCTTGCTTAATACTTCTGATTCTGTTTTCAGTAGCCGTAATCTCATCGCGCATGTGCTGGAACTCTGCTTCTTCCAAAACTCGCGCTTGCTCTTTTTGCACATCAGTTAAATTCATTGTAGCAATGGCTGCCTGGTCGTACTTGGCGCAAAAATCGGGCATGAGTTTTTTCAATTCTTCGTATGCTTTGGCTTTCTCGTAAACAGTAACCGTCTCGGACTGAATAGTAGAAATTGCCGCGTCAGTTTTAGACTTGAAATCATCGCGCATTTCCTCTCCGCGCTCCATCGCATCATTGACACGCTCTTGCGCGCGAGCCTCGGCATCTAACGCACGCGTAACGCCAATAATAGACGCGGTTAGCGCAACAACAGCTGCCGTAACAAGAACGGCAGGATTGGCAAGCATGGCAGCTGCGTTCTTGAGCAGGGCTGCTGTGTTGGCTTTAAGTATCTTTGTAAAAGCAAGTCGCGTTGCCATGTGTGCGGTCAAATGACCATTCGCAAGTGCCATATTCAGAGCCGCCTGTGCTTTGATAGCATTATTGGCTTTCTCTACAGCGTTCACTACGATTAGAGCCGTTTTGTAAGTACCTAACACACCAGCAAGAGCAAGCACCGCCTTACCTACGCTTTCGTAGTTCTCAACGAGTTTAGAAACACCACCGAGAACATCGTTTATCATGCCCTCGCTCTTCTGTCCAATCTCGTTGAACATCATATCAATGCTATCTTCGAGGTTGGAAATCTGTCCGCTGATACTCTTTGATTGGGCTTCCATAAGTCCACCAAACTTTGACCCCTCTGCAGTTAGGTCTTGCATAGCCTTTTGGATTTGTGGGAATCCGACTTTGCCCTCCTCAACGAGTTTCTTAACATCGCTTTTGGCAACTCCAAATTGCTTAGCGAGTTCTTCCATTAGCGGAATACCACGACCAACAAACTGGTTGAGGTCTTGCGTGTACAAGCGCCCTTGTACCATGGTTGTTCCGTACAGGTACACCAGGTCGCCAAGAGGGATTGAAACGCCAGCAGCGATGTCGCCCAGCATAATTAGCGTGTCATTCACTTTGTCCGCTTCCATGCCGTATGCAAGCAGTTGTTTCGCTCCGCCTGCAACGCTCTTGAGGTCGAACGGAGTAGTGGCAGCCGTCTTGGTTAGTTGTTTGAGTAGTGCATTCGCTTTTTCTCCGCTGCCAAGCATAGTTCCGAAAGCGATCTCCAATTTTTGAAACTCGCCTCGCACATCAACGATTGCCGATGTTAATTGCTTTAAGGTGGCAATACTTGCGACACCTGCAATAGTGCCTTTTAGCCCCCTAAAGACATCGTCCATAGAACCGCCAGTCTCTTGCGCTTGCTGTGCCATGCGCGAAAATTCCTGCCGCATTTGATTCAATGCAGAAATAGCCTGCTTATTATCTACTACTGTTACAAAATTAAGTGAACCCTCTGCCATATTATTTGCCCATTATTAGTCGTTGTATTTCTCGCAAGTTCTTCGGATCGCGAGCGTCAAGGTAAATGCCGTCCGTTGATACATGCGCTTCTTTTGCTTCCTCTTTAGAGAGGTAAACGCTCTGAACGCTATCTGCCAAGAGCATATTCAGATTGAGTGCGGATATGCCCCATAACACATATCCGAGTTCCCAGCCGTAACGCTCACAAGCAGCGTCCAATACCGCACCATATATAGAGTGACCGCCGAAAGTGAGTGAGCCGCCTTTCTTCTTCTTGTAGGCTTGTATCTTCTCACGCGTCTTTCGCTCGCGATCTAACTTGAAATGTTTTACGAACTCCTCTTGTCTGCCGTCCCATGAGAGTATAGCCACAAGCAAGGTTGCTACATCGGCTGCTTCGAGTTTCTCCAACTCCTTAATACGGCTTGCGAGCCTATCCTCACGAAGCACGTCCGAGCGATAACTGAAAGTGTGCAAGGCGATAATACGCAATACGATGTCGCGCTGGTCAATACATACGCGCAACATCTCCATTTGCTTGTTGGTAGAGTATAATTGAGGATTGATTTGTAATTGTTGAAGCAACTGTCCTGCAAGCAGGCTAACTCCTAAAGAGGGTTGATAGAGGAAAAAATATCGCCCATTCAGCGTGAACGGGATAGGCTTCTCCAATATCGCGTTCGTAAGCATGTCGTTGATATTATCCTTTGGGTCTTTCATTGTCTTGCTTCATTGTGCGCGTGGCAGCCTCGAACTGCCTTACATTGCCGTTGTTCAATGCGAATTACCTGTTATTCAAACGCGCAAAGGCAAGGTGGATAGTTCCACCCTGCGATTGATTAAGCACCTGCGGAAGGCTCTTGCTCTGCCTCAAGTTCTTCGATAGTTACATCAGAAATTACGCCACCAGCCTCGGTGATAGTAACCTTACCTATTTGCATAGGCGCTTTGGTCTTATCAGTAGGCTGCAAAGGCTCTACAGTATAAGTCAAGGTCATACCGTCTGCGTCTGTGGCTTTCACCTCGCAGGAGATGCGAGCACGGCTAACCATGATACCTGCAGGAACTTCTGGGTCTTCGGGTTGAGAGAAATACTCATACTCGTGGTCGATGATACCGTTACGATCTGCAAATGGCTTCTTTTGACCCTTTGCAACACGAATATCAAAGTTGATAACATTGGTATTCTCTTTGTACTTGACATCTTGGTTTTGACCACCCTCGAGTTTAGCCTCAAGTTTGTCGCCTTTCTCGGTGGTTACCTCCCAAGTGTCCTCTGCAGCAGTTGGCAACTCGCGATAGCCTTTGCCGCTGTCGGTAATGTCACGAACACCGTGACGATTCTTACCCCATCCAATTTGTGCCATAGTAGTACTATTGTTTATTGTTTAACTTACATTTTTCAATCCGTTGCAGGCGCGTTACTTGTAATGCTCGTATTCGAGTATCACGACAATAAAATGCTGCTTCGTATCGCGATCTGCTTCGGTATAGATAGTCTTGCTCAACTTGAACTTGTAGTCCGATTTCTCTGCTGTTAGCGTTTGTACCCATTCGGCAGCAGCTTGCTCAAGTTCGTCGGTTCTCGCTCCGTCCTCAACCAATACTCCGTTTTCGTATGGGTCTATGTCGGGTACATAGATATTTACCGTCACAACACCTTTTTCTACCTCTCCAACCGTGCCAGCTGTAAAGGTAACAATCGCGTCTTCTGCGCGACTGTCTCGTGGTCTGTATCCTGCTCTATACACAGCGCCTGAAATCATCGACGAAAGCGCGCTGCCTTTGAGCATGTTGTAAACATCTGTCTGTACTTGTTTAGCCGTTAGCATGGTTTATCTGATTTTCAAGTTGTTTGAGCAGTTTGGGAATCAATTCTTGTGCTTTCAGTTCCGCACTCGCTATCACATCAAGACCTTTGGCTGCCACATATTCTGCGTAGTGCATTCCAGCGACAACGATTAGCACCGTGCCTTTGGGGTAATGAGAAACTATCTCCGTGGCGTATGCTTTGCCAGTAGAGCCGCCCTCTGTACCACCTTTCACTACATCAAAACTGCTTCCGCCGATGACCTTGCCGTCCACCGCTACCACATAGCCTATACTGCTTCGCAGGTTGCCTGTTTGATCGGTGTAACTACCATTTGTCCTCGCTGTATTCACACATTGCTGTCCAACATACATTAGCGTGTTGAGGAGCGCGCGTTCTTGGCGTTTCAACTGTTGCTTTATGTACTTATCAATCTTCGATTGAGGCGTTGTCAGCTTGATAGGCATACGAGTTAAATTTTTGAGATTTTGTGCGAGTGCGCTTTTCTTTTGCCGTTTGATAAGTTACCCAGCCAAGCAAAATTAAACGCTCCTCGCGCAAATTCTCGCGGTCACACTATAATCTTCACCTCACACACGGCTTCCATATTCTCGGTAGCGATAATGGAGTATTCTCCTATCTCTTTCCCGTCCAAGTCTTTTAGCCTAATCTGCTCTGCATAGAAAGGTTTTGCCTGCTGCTCAATCAAGATGATGTAAGAAGCAACGGTAAAACTCTCTCCGCCTTGCGTTCTGCCGAGTAGGTTGTTCTTGTTCGGGATATATTGGCAGGGGATTGCAGGAGAGTAGGTAGCACCTGCGCTCTTAATCGGAAAGCCAGTAGTCGGATCTATGCCGCCTGCTTGCTTCGACTTTGCCTCTATAGTACCGTTTTGGATAATCATAGCCATGAACCTTTATAGCCGTAAATTCTTTTGGGAGCGTCCTCGCTCGCGTATTTTCCGAATAAGTCGCTCGCGCGATTACGGAACTGCAAGCGTTGCTCATCTGTGAACGAATAAGACTGACCGCCTTGTGTCACTTGTGGTGCAAACGAAAGCCACATCAAGAGGTCTGCGTAAGCAAGGTTGTATTCCCTGCTCTGCATAACATCAAGCGTACATTCGTCCGAAAGTCGCAACCCTCTCCGTTGTGCAACCTCTTCAAAGGTGCGCAACGGTATCGGGTATGAATTGACACTTTTTAAGGCTTCGAGCGTTGTCATAGTCTTAATGTGTTAGCGTGTTACTCGTTAGCAGCTTGGGTTACGCTGATTTGGCACTCGTTAACGCCGTCTGTTACTGTGATAACAGTGTTGCGGGCAGGTGCTTTATCTGCGCTGTTAGCAGCACAAGCGATAGTCAGCTTGTTGCCCTTGAGTGTTACGGTAACGAAATCATCATCTGCAAACGCAGTCAAGTTCGCTTCTGCGCCACGATAGTCAACCTCGATTGCCTTGGTTGATTTAGCGTTGCTGAATGACAATGAAGCATTTTCCTCTGCTACGCTAATAGCACCCTCATTTACCACATTAGCGTGAAGAATGTAAATGCTATTTGCGCCGTCAAGAACAGGGAGTGCCAACTCTTGTCCAGCTGTCAATTCCTCAAGAGCAGGCTCGTTGTGCGAGTACTTGGAAATGAGGATCGCAGAACCTGACTTTTCGTATTTAACGCCGTCTACAGGGTTAGTTTCCTCTGCGAGCGTACCATACACGAAACGACCGATAACCTCTTGTGGGAGAAGGACGATGTTTGCATCTACCCAAGGGCGAACGGATTTCTCCTTGCCGCTTGGCAGCTGCACTTTGAATGTGTTGTCGACAATACGGAACTCTACACCATACTCGTCCTCAAGCGCTTGTAGGAACACAGTCTTTCCTGGAGTAGGAAGCACAGTCTTATCTGTGAAATCGCGACGTTCGAAGTTAGCAACCAACTCCTTACCAGAGCGAGATTTGCGGAATGCCTCAAAGTATTTCTTTGAAATCATCGCAAGCCCTACGACTGATTGGTTATCGTCTGCTAAATCAAACAACTGCTGAACATCCTCTCTTGGAGTTGCGATGTTAGGGTGTTTAACCCAGTCGGCAACAAGCGCGTTTACCTCGTTCTTTTCTGGAACGAATGTAACGCGAATACCTACACCGTCATTATCTTCTCCGTACTCTACACACATAGAGCCAGTAGAGAGAGCCTCCTCGAATAGCATTTCGTTACGGTACTCGATACCGCCAATACAGCGTGGCACATCATTGAGCGTCTTTGCCGCGATCTCATTCTCTTTAGTGCCGCGGCTTGCCATGATGTTGAGGTTGGTAATCTCTTTCTCGCCCTTTCTGAACTTGAGCGCTACTTTGGCAAGTTTTCCACTTGCGGTTCCAATTGAGCCGCGCTTTTTCAATGGAATAGAAGCGTCCATAGAAACAACGTCTGCGGCAAGGATTACATTGTTCAATTCTGCTGCTTCCCAAGACAGGTCTGCGGAGTATTCCTCCGTAAGCATAGTCTTATACAGCAACACAGGCTTCTGTTTCTCTCCGTTGTACTTCTCGGTGACTTTTGTTACCACCTTACGAAAGTACTTTTCCACGATCTCGGGAAACATTGATTGTTGTTTAGACATAATCGTACTTTAATTTAACGGTTCAACTTTAATCATACAAGAACTCAATGCGTGGCAAAGCGTTCTTAATGGCTGTTGTTACAGGGTATGGGCTTGCAGCCGCATTCACTTGACCTTGGGTCATGATAGCAGCGCGAGGATCTTCCGTTGTTACGGTCATCTTCAGCACGCCCACATAAGTGCTGCCTGACGGTGCGCTTGCGTAGCCGTCGCCCTTTGTATTAACAGGCATAGGCTTCCAGTTCTCACCGTCTTTGATGATGATGTGACCTGCTTGT
>CALATT010000082.1 GCA_937891905.1 uncultured Bacteroidales bacterium
GCCACCGCGTCCTCCATTTTTCTCAATAAATTTAGCGATAGTTGACTCAGGGCAAGTAGGCTCAAGAAGCTCGATTTTCACTTCACCTACCTTAAAGAAAGCGGTTTTTACTTTTTGGTCTGCCACTTCCTCAATGCTGTAGCATTTGCCACCTGTTAAAAACTCAAAGAACGGCATAGCTTCTTCTAAAGAAGTAACTGCAATGCCTAAGTGCTCAATGTGTGTTGGTTTCATTACTATAATTATTTAGAATTAGTTGATTACAATATACGATTTCTCGTATGATATTTAATAAATTTCAAAATACGCTACAAAGGTACTGCTTTTTTTTGACATACGCAAGCGCGCGAGAAAATATTTAGTTTTTTTTGCAAATGTTTGCATATATGCATAAAAATCATTACCTTTGCAGCCGCAAAGGTTTGTGTAATACAACATACAACATCTAACATACAACATAAGACATAATCATATATGGAAAGAAAAGTCAGAGTTCGTTTTGCGCCTAGTCCTACTGGCGCGTTGCACATCGGTGGTGTGCGTACTGCATTGTACAATTATTTATTTGCTCGCCAGCACGGGGGAGATATGTTGCTTCGTATCGAAGATACGGATTCCACCCGTTTTGTGCCAGGCGCAGAGCAATATATCATAGAAGCATTGGATTGGTTGGGTATTGAGATAGATGAAGGTATTTGTTTGGACGCTCCTAATGGTAAAGGCGATCATGGTCCTTATCGTCAGAGTGAGCGTCGTGATATATATCATCAGTATGTAGATCAGTTATTGCAAAGCGGTCATGCATATATCGCCTTCGATACACCCGCTGAATTAGAAGCAAAGCGCGCCGAGATTGCTAATTTCCAATACGACGCACGCACGCGCTTGCAGATGCGCAATTCCTTATCTATGAGCGCAGCAGAAGTGAGCGAATGTATAGAAAAAGGAGAGAAATATGTTGTTCGCTTCAAAGTAGAACCAAACGAAGATATACATGTACACGATTTGATTCGTGGCGAGGTGGTGATCAATAGTAATATATTGGATGATAAGGTGTTGTATAAATCAGCAGACGACCTGCCTACCTATCATATGGCCAATATAGTGGACGACCATCTGATGGAGATTAGTCATGTTATCCGTGGCGAGGAATGGTTGCCTTCTGCCCCACTCCATGTATTGCTCTATCGTGCATTGGGTTGGGAAGAGACAATGCCTGCTTTTGCCCATTTGCCTTTGTTGCTCAAGCCAGACGGAAATGGTAAATTGAGTAAGCGTGATGGAGATCGACTCGGTTTTCCTGTCTTCCCATTAGAATTCCATAATGAAAAAGATGGTACTGTGAGTAGCGGTTACCGCGAGAGCGGATACCTGCCCGAAGCAGTTATCAATTTCTTGGCATTATTAGGTTGGCACGGAACAGGCGACCAAGAGATGTACACTATGGACGAACTGATTGCACAGTTCTCATTGGACCGTGTAAGCAAAGCCGGTGCTAAGTTTGATTACGAAAAAGGCAAGTGGTTTAACCACCAATACTTGCAGTTCCGTACGAACGAAGAATTAGCGCAGATGTTCCTCCCTACTCTGCAAGCGAAGGGAATAGAAAATGCTGATTTAGAGATGGTTGCAAAAGTTATTGGTCTCACCAAAGAGCGTGTGAACTTTGTGCCAGAATTATGGGAGCAGACCAATTTCTTCTTCGTGGCACCCACTGAGTACGACGAGAAATCACTCAAGAAGCGCTGGAAAGAGGATAGTCCTCGCCATATGGAAGAGTTATTATCGGTATTAGAGAATGTAAGCGAGACAGATTGGCATACCACCTACGAGACTACAGATGATAATGGTAATACCATTACTCGCTGGCATTTGGACGATGTGGTGATGCCATGGATTGCAGAGAAAGAATATGGCGTGGGTATCGTGATGAATGCATTCCGTATTTGCCTTGTGGGTGCTGCGCGTGGTCCGCATATCTGGAATATAACCGATGTATTGGGTAAGGCCGAAACGCTCACTCGCGTTCATAACGCGTTAGAGAGTATTGAGTAGTGAGTATTGAGTAGAGAGTAGTGAGTACAGAGTATGACGCCTCGTGAAGTATTAAGCACATATTTTGGTTATGATGATTTCCGTCCCTTACAGGCGGAAATCATTCAATCTGTGCTTGCGGGTCGTGATACATTGGCATTATTGCCCACAGGTGGAGGTAAGAGTATCTGCTTTCAGGTTCCTACTCTTGTGATGGCTCACCAAAACGAAGCAAAACGCTTATGCTTGGTCATCACGCCATTAATTGCGCTGATGAAAGATCAAGTAGATAATCTCTACACGCATGGCATCCATTCGGCAGCTATTTATACGGGTATGAATTGGGATAAACAACGCGTAGCATTGGATAACTGCCAATATGGTCCTTACCATTTCTTATATTGCTCTCCCGAACGCCTCGAAAGCGAAGAGTTTCGTAAGCGATTGGCGCAACTACCGATTGGTCTTATTGCTGTGGATGAGGCACATTGTATCTCCCAATGGGGATATGACTTCCGTCCATCGTATTTGCAGATAAGCGCTATTCGTGCTTTATTACCTGATGTACCTGTATTGGCATTAACCGCAACGGCTACACCAGACACGATAGATGATATACAAGAGCGCTTAGGTTTTGCACAAAAAAATGTGCTGCGCAAGTCTTTTCATCGCGATAATCTGCAGTATATTGTTCGCAAAACGGATAATAAAGAAGAACAGATTATACATATCTTAACGCGTGTAGCAGGAAGTGCAATCATCTATGTGCGCAATAGAAAGCGAGCGAAGGAACTATCTGATTATCTGAATGATATACCTTCGTTACAAACTGCGAACAATACTCCTCTATTCGATTATTACCATGCAGGACTAACCAGTCGTGAGCGCTACGAGCGTCAGCAAAATTGGAAAGAAGGTAAGACACGCGTCATTGTGGCTACGAATGCGTTTGGTATGGGTATTGATAAGGCGGATGTGCGTTTGGTTATTCATTATGATTTACCGTCATGTATAGAGAGTTATTACCAGGAGGCAGGGCGTGCCGGGCGTGATGGCTTGACTGCTTTTGCCGTATTGCTCTATAATGATAAGGATAAGCAAAAAGCGCGTAAGCGCGTAGTGGATACCTACCCTCCCAAGGAGTTTATTATAGATGTATATCACAAGACTTGTGATTTCTTGCAGATTGGTTTAGGTAGTGGTTTGGGGCATCGTTTTGCGCTTCATATGGATCAGTTATGCCATGTGATGCGTTTGCCTATCCTACAAACCTACTCTGCGCTACATATACTCACACAAGCGGGATATATTTATTTTGAAGAAGAGCACGAGACCTTACCTCGTGTTTGCATCAAGGTGGCGCGCCGACAATTAGATGAATATAATTTATCTAAGGAGCAAATGGATATATTGGAACTATTGATGCGTAATTATCCTGGCATACATACTGAATTACAATATATTCGTGAAGCTGACAAGGCGGATATTCATTCCTTATTAGTTTCGCTTGCTCAGCGTGGTATCATTACCTATATTCCGCGTTCTGTGGGATGTAGTGTTGAAATGACACAAGAGCGTGTGGATGATGTGTATATATCCCCTTCTATCTACGAGAATCGTCAAACGCAGTTTGCGGATAAGATGCAATCAATGGTTGAATATGCGGAGCAAGAATTATATTGCCGCGAGCAGTTGTTATTAGCTTATTTCGATGAGAAAGATGCTCCTACTTGTGGGCATTGCGATGTTTGCCGCGCAAAGAGTAATGAGTAGTGAGAATTGAGTAGTGAGTAGTGAGATTATAAATGATATAGATTAAAAAAAGAGAACTCGTGGTGAGTTCTCTTTTCTATTATCATCTGAGTGACGAATTATTCTGCAGAGAGAGTAATGCGTTGGAATTCAGTAATTTGTACGCCTTTAGCTTTGAGTACATCCTTCACTAATTCCTTAGACTCGCTCATGATATAAGCTTGCTCAACGAGTGTGTTCTCTTTGAGGAACTTACCAAGACGACCTTGTGCGATCATCTCGATTTTCTTAGCCATTTTCTCGAGGTTAGCTTCTGCTTCAGCAGCTACGGTAGCTTTTATTTCGCGTGCGAGTTGTGCTTGCTCAGCTGTGATCCATCCCTTAGCTTGGTTAGACTCGATGTGGTCATCAGAATCTACATGAGCTGGGTTGATACCTGCTTTGCGGATTGCATTCTCAACAGCTTTGTTGATTTCATCTTGTTTCGTTTTCTCAGTAGCAACAGAGAGCTCTTTTTGCTTGATTTCCTCAGAAACATGATCAGCGTCAAGTGCGATTGGGTTCATAGCAGCTACTTGCATAGAGATGCCGTGAACTGTCTCTTGGTCAGCACCTTCGTTAGCAGCTACGAGTGAGCTCAATTTATTACCGAGGTGGTTGTAAGCGTCTACTACAGGAGCTTCAAGGCAGGTGTAGTATGCCAATTCCATTTTCTCTCCAGTAACGCCAGAGCGCTCTGTGATGATTTCAGCAACTGTGAAGTTACCAATTTTAAGGTTCTTAAGTGCCTCAAAATCTTGTACTTTGTTATCCAATGCTGCATCGAGGATGAGTTTAACCATACCTACGAAGTCAGCGTTTTTTGCTACGAAGTCAGTTTCGCACTTCACAGCTACGATAGCTCCGAAGTTATCTTTTACTTTAGCGAGTACGCATCCTTCAGATGCCTCTCTATCGCTACGCTTTGCTGCGATTGCTTGTCCACGCTTGCGGAGTAAATCCTTCGCAACCTCGAAATCGCCATTTGCTTCCTCGAGTGCTTTCTTTACATCCATCATACCTGCGCCAGTGATGTCACGCAGTTTTTTAATATCAGCTAATGTTACAGCCATATTATTGATTATTAATTTGTTAAAGTGTTATGATATGTCCGTTGGACATTAATTGATTATTCAGCAGCCTCTTCTGCTTTTGGCTCTTCTGCTTTAGGAGCAGCTTTGCGGATGCGTTGACGACGCTCTTTTGGTGCAGGTGCTTCTGCGTTGGTTTGTGCTTCAGCTGCGCTCTCGTCAGCCTTCTCTACCTTACGCTCCTCGAGACCTTCTTGGATAGCAGAGCAAACTGCTGCGAGGATGGTGTCGATAGATTTTGTAGCGTCATCGTTAGCTGGGATAACGAAATCGATGTTATTTGGGTTAGAGTTAGTATCAACGATACCAAATACAGGAATACCGAGGCGGTTAGCTTCAGCAACTGCGATATGCTCTTTCATTACATCTACTACGAATACAGCGCTTGGGAGGCGTGTGAGGTCAGCGATAGAACCGAGGTTCTTCTCGAGTTTCTCGCGTTGACGAGTGATTTGGAGTTTCTCACGCTTAGAAACATTCTCAAGTGTACCATCAGACATCATTTTGTCGATTTGACCCATTTTCTTCACAGCCTTACGGATTGTAGGGAAGTTGGTGAGCATACCACCAGCCCAACGCTCTGTGATGTATGGCATAGCTACCTCTTTAGCGCGGTTAGCTACCACTTCTTGTGCTTGTTTCTTAGTACCAACGAAAAGGATCTTGCGACCGCTCTTAGCGAGGTTCTTAAGTGCTTCAGCAGCTTCTTCTACTTTTACAACTGTTTTGTTGAGGTCGATGATGTGGATACCATTGCGCTCCATATAGATATATGGTGCCATTGCAGGGTTCCATTTGCGTTTCAAGTGGCCGAAATGTGCTCCAGCCTCGAGCAATTGATCAAAATTTGTTCTCATTTGATTTGTAATGTTAGTTAGTTTATTGATTAAATTTCCTTTTATTTTGGTTCGCTATTCATGCGCATGATACATTATTAATTACGCGCACAGGTGTGTATATACCTTTAAGCAACCAAAACAATCGTGTGGTAGTCCATATGGATTCCACACGATTTGGATTGTTGTTTGTGTATTAACGCTTGCTGAATTGGAAGTGCTTGCGTGCTTTTGGTTGACCTGGTTTCTTACGCTCAACTTCGCGTGCGTCACGGGTCATGAAGCCTTCTGCCTTCAATGCAGCCTTATCTTCTGGATTGATTTTAACGAGTGCGCGTGCGATAGCAAGTCTGAGCGCCTCTGCTTGTCCTTTGAATCCACCTCCATCAAGGTTCACTTTGATGTCGTATTTCTCAGCCACTTGGAGTTTATTGAGTGGTTGCAATACGATGTAGCGTAAGATAGAAGATGGGAAATAGCTCTCGATGTCGCGGCCATTGATAGTGATTTTGCCGGCACCTTCATTCACGTAAACGCGAGCTACTGCTGATTTACGACGACCTAATGCATTAACTGTTTCCATATTCTATTCTTATTTGATTGAGTTGATATCTAATTGTTTTGGTTGTTGTGCTTGCATGTTGTGCTCTGGGCCCTCGAAGATATGGAGGTTAGCAATTTGCTTAGCACCGAGACGGTTTTTAGGAAGCATACCCTTTACTACTTTGCGTACGAGTTTGTCTGCTCCTTTAGCCATGAGATCAGCTGGTGTGAACTCGCGTTGTCCACCTGGGTGACCAGTGTAGCGTACATATACGCGGTCATTCCACTTGTTGCCAGTGAGTTGAACTTTAGCTGCGTTAACGATGATTACATTGTCACCGCAATCTACATTTGGTGTGAAAGATGGTTTGTGCTTACCTCTGAGGATTTTAGCCACCTTTGAACACATACGACCAAGGATTTGGCCTTCAGCGTCAATTACGACCCATTCTTTTTGTGCGGTCGCTTTGTTGACTGACACTGTCTTGTAACTGTTGTATTCCATTAGTTTGTTTGTTTTAGGCCTTGCCGACAGACATCATTTACGATTTACCATTGGGTCATTTATCATGTACCATTTAGCGGCAAATCCACTGCCCAGCAAAGGCGATTAATAATTTATTTTACATGTCATGCGCACATACAACGCGCAAAACGGCTGCAAAGGTACAACTTTTTTTTGAATTGACCAAATATTTCTGCATTTTTCTGCATTTTTAGTGTATTTTGTGCAATCAAAAACGACGAACCCCATAATTTAGTTTTGAAACAAAAATACAGAAAACAAAATAAAAATAGAGAAAACATTTTTTTAGATAATCAAAAACTCGCAGCCTATCGTCCGCATGGCTATTGGCCTACGCGGCCTTGA